>JALVSJ010000202.1 GCA_027024445.1 Desulfobacterales bacterium | reverse complement strand
GAGCTATTTGGACAGGTTATCATCTGGAGAGGAAGTTAGATCGTCAAGGATCTCCAAGTCCAATTTGAGACCCTTTGCCCATCTTTCGATGAGCCAGGCATTTTCTTTTGCCCTCTCAAGGCGATATTGTTTTGCCTTGTCAGGGTGTTGCTTGTCATTATGATGGGTCAGGCAGCAGAAATAGTGCCATCCTTTATATCCTGCAAATGGGGTCCCATCCGAAGGCGGACTCATGGGGCTTAGGCCTCTAGCCAACTGGCGATCTACCGGCACGACCACGTGGTAAGACGAGCCGTCAGGAGCAATACCTATATAGCCTTCGTTTCCGCAGTCCTCAGCCAGTGTTGCACGATATATATCTGATAGTAAGATGGTGAGTTTCATATTAACCCAGATTATGCGCCAATGTTCAAATTGCGTTGTGGAGCAACGTGTAACAGTCTTTCGGCGTCACCTGTTTTATGAAAGGCAATGGGACATCGTTTTGCTACGTTCGCTGCGCCGTCGGGAGATCCTTTTCAGACTGCATCTGACTCCTTACAGGGGGGCGGTCCTCCCATACGGGATGCCCGAGAGTATCGTGATGGGCTGCGCCGTTCGTAACCTGAGCATCCCTGCTCGGACCGCCACGAGAGTTCAAGGAAGGCTCATTCGGTAGATGCAGTCCTCCAAGGACCTCCCGACGCTGCTTCCCTGTCTGCCGGCGGCAGGGGAAACATCCCATTGCCTTAAATTGATTCGGTTGGGCTTCGCACATAATCTGGGGTTAACCCTGTGCGCGACCAGCCCTATTGCAGAATCCCCTTGCAACGGACAAGATCTAACTATATTGATAGCAATCAATATGCCTGTCAAGGACAACCTTTAAATTTGGTGCTGTAGTACGTCATAATAACTTAAAGGCGCCTAAAAGGAAAATTACTCAAAATTTGTACCCAGAGATATCTTCATGGCTTGTCCGGGAGGCGTTCGAATAGAGACAGGGGGGTGTGAAAATTGATTCACAACCTGTTGTGGTTGATCCTGGGAGCAGTAATATTGGCTGTCATAGTAGGGCTTTGGTTTATTGTTTATTACCTGCTTAACCCGAGTATAAAGGATCCTGATGGTCATGCCAAGATAACGGGGAAGTGTGGGGACACTATGGAGATCTCTCTAAAATTTCAGGATGGGAAGATTGTTGATACTTCGTGCTGGACCGATGGCTGTGCCCATAGCTACAATTCAGTTTGTGCTGCGGCAGATCTGGCTAAGGGTAAGACACCTGATGAGATCCTGGAAATTGATGCCATCCGCATTAGCGAATATGTAGGTGGCCTGCCCTCTGGCCATCTTCATTGTGCACAGTTGGCAGAAGAGACACTCCAGGCAGCCCTTCATGACTATATGGTGAAAATGAGAGACCAAGAAAATTCGGAAGGAAAAAAACAGCGGAAATATTGCGTTGAGACATAGCTGCCACATCTTTTGCTAAGGCCACGGCTAGGTTTAATAAATACTGGAGGTAATCAGGAAAGAGGGAAACGATCATGGATCAAGAAGGAATAACAGAGCTTGCCACCATTGCGAAGGCCGAACTTCATGTGCATCTGGAGGGGAGCATATCTGTTGAGACCTTGAACAATCTGGCTGCAAAAAAGGGGTTGTCTGCCTTTGAGGAAAGTCCATACCGCTTCTCCAACTTCAAAGAATTCGATGCCCTTTTCCCTGCCCTTGGACCATACTTTGACACCCCGGAAGACTTCTACGAGATTGCCAGGTCTTTTGGTGAGAGATTGAAGCGGGAAAATATCGTCTACTGCGAGGTCTCAATAATGCCTTATGTGCATGTGCGAAGGGGCATAGATTTTAAGGACCTCATGGAGGCCGTTGGGAGGGCGTTTGATGAGTTACAGGCCCACGATGGCCCTGACGCAAGGATTATATGCACAATACCCAGGAATCTTGGGCCTGTGTCAGGAGAGAAAACACTTGATTGGATCGAAATGTATCCCCACAGGCGCATTGTCGGGATTGACCTTGCCGGTGAGGAGAGGCCAGGAACCATAAGGCCCTTTGCCGCCGTCTTTGAGAGGGCAAGGGAAATAGGCCTTGGGGCAGTGGCCCATGCCGGAGAATTTCTGGGCCCGGAGGCTGTGTGGGAGACCTTGGGGGAACTGAGGCCCCATCGAATTGGCCACGGGATTTCATCCATTAAGGATAGGGGGGTGGTAGAATACCTGGCAAATGAGGATATAGCGCTTGATATTTCCCTGACTGGCAATGTGAAATTGGGGGCAGTCTCTGATCTGGCCCATCATCCGATCAGGATGCTTTATGAGTACGGTGTGCCCGTTACCTTGAACACGGATGACCCTGCCTTTTTCCAGGTAAGTTTGCCTAGTGAGTACAGGATCTTGTATGAAAAGTTCAGATTTACCAAAAAGGAAGTGAAGGAGATTATCAAAAATGGTTTTAGGTATCGACTTGGATAGACCAATCTACTCGTTTTGAGGTTGACATAAAACCTAACTATCGGCTACTTTAACACCGTGTCTTGTTTTGACTTCGCTTTCCTGTACTTAAGCTAAACATGGCTCACCTACAATCAATCAAATCCTGGGAAACGGAGGCCTCATGAGAATCAATCGCTTCGTTTTTACGCTCCTAGCAGTGTTCTTGGTATCCTTTTCATGGCTGATTACGTCCAATACCCTGGCCCAAGAGGGGACTAAGCGGTACTTGGAAAAGGGGCTCATGGCCAAGAGCCCTGCTGCCCGTGCGTTTGACGAAAAGGCAAAGCAGAAGCTTCAAGAAATGTCGCCACAGGAAATTAAGTCCCTTGATGATAAGCTCTCCAAGGCCCTGACCCTGTTTTATGAGCACAAGTACGGGCGAGCGCTGCCCTTGTTTGAGGCAGTGGCCTCAAAGATTGAAACAATGGACGTCAAGTTCTGGCTGGCCAGTTGTGCCCGTGGTGCAGGAAAGCTGGATCTGGCAATAAAGAAATATAAAGAGATGCTGGCAGTTGATCCTGATCTTCACCGCGTAAGGCTTGATCTGGCTGCTACCCAGTTCCAGGCAGGACAATATAAGGAGGCGCGCAAGAATCTGAAGACCGTGCTTGCCTTGAATCCCCCTAAACAGGTGAAAGCTAATATTGAAAAAATGATGGCTGCCATTGATGCGCGGACGAAGAAGGTCTTTCCGCATGCCCGCCTTGGCATTGGTGTACAGCACGACAGCAATGTCAGCGCGGGGCCGGATCGAAAGACCATAGGCACCCCGGGTGGAGGCTTAATCACGCTCAGTGAGACACAACAGGAACTTGATGATTGGGTTGGGGTCTTGAGTGGCGTGGGCAGCGTGGTCTATGACCTCGGGAAACGAGATGGCATGATGTGGAATGCCGCTGGCAATGTCTATTTCACCCATAATTTTGACCATGATGAATTTGACTTTGGTCTGTGGCATGTTTCCACAGGTCCATGGTGGGTGGGTTCGAGAATGGTCTTTAAGGCGCCAATTGGATATGGAAAGGCCTACTACGATGATGATACCTTATATGATACCTGGGACTTCGCTCCATCCTTTGAGTATTTTGTATTTAAATGGCTGGGGCTGAAGGCCACATTTGCTTATGTGGATGAGGACTATGATTCGAGAGAGCGGCAGACACAGGATAACATCAACAGAATCTGGGAGTTGAGGTCAAATTTTTATCTTAACGGAAGAAAGGACATTATTTCTGTCTTTTATTCGAATGAGAATCTCAACGCTGATGATTATGGATACAGCTATGATGGATATAACCTGGGAATATCATTGTTAAAGAGGCTTCCCTGGGACCTAGAATGCTACCTGCGGTACAAATACAGTGATAGAGATTACAAGGGGCAGCCGCCCCCCGCCAGACTGTTTGGCTTTACTGGAGACAGGGAGGACGAAAGGCACAACTTTTATGCCGGGTTGACCAGAAATTTTTCAAAATATTGTTTCGGAACAATCTATTTCAATTATATCAATAACGACTCCAACACACCATTTTATGAGTTCGACAAGACCATTTACGGATTGCAGGTGGGAGTGAAGTACTAGTTAATATGCCCTGATTTCAAGCTTCAAAAACTCTCATTTGCTCGTCTGCTTGTACATGGCCGTTTACTGAGGATACTTGGTATAATGGAATGATGGGATATTTGGGAAACTAAAAGTGGAGAAGATATGAAAAACCGACATCCCGGTTTTCTTAAGGTAAGTAAAGGGGGCTAATGATGGAATGTCAGAGAAAAGGCAAGCAAAGAGGACAAGCAGCCCGGGTCATTCATCTTTTTGGTGCTGTGATTTTGGGACTATCCATTTGTTTTGCACATACAGTAACGGCAGCAGGGAACAAGCCCCTCAGCCCGCTTGCTTTTTTAAAGTCCCAGGAGTTGGCCCACAAGAATGCCAAGGGAGAGGTCTACCTGGGGAAGGTACTCACTATCCACTACCCGGTAAATTCAGCCGCGGTGGGGAAGAAGTACCAGAAGCTGCTGCTTGAATTAGCAGACGCACTAAAGACTCCCGAGAGGCGTTCATACCGCCTTGTAATAAGAGGATACACCGACAATACCGGCCCTGCGTGGTTGAATAAAAGGCTTTCCCTCAAGCGTGCTCAAGAGGTCAAACGTGTATTAGTCGAAAAATATTATCTTGACCCCTCGCGTATAATTGTCAATGGATATGGACCCGTAAATCCAATAGCCTCCAACAAGACGACTTCCGGGAGAGCGCTCAACCGTAGAAGTGAGATCCATGTTTTTGGAGATGTTTCTGAAGCAGTAAGAATGCTGCTGCCGCCTCCTGCCCCCAGGGTAGCGGAGAAAAAAGCTCCCAGGCCCAAGGTTGTCCCAAGGAAGAAAAAAGAAGAGGGTGTACCACTTTTCAAACAGAAAAAACCCGCTCCTGTTTCAAAACCCAAACCCAGAGTGGTTGCCAAGCCCCAGACCAGACCAACTAGAGGAACCCCGCCTGTGGCAGGCCCCCTGCCGGAGGCCCTGAGAGGGATTACCATCAGAGACTATTTTGTCCCGAGCACAGAAAAACGGGCCGGGTCTATTCAGGCCATGCTGGGCCATGTTGTGGTCCTGCACAGGGCCACCAGAGAGGCATATTTTGCAAGACCCGGGGATATCATTTATCAAAACGATGCTGTCTATACCCTGGACAATTCCAGATGCCGCATCAACTTTTTTGATGATGACCTGGTGAGCATGGCAGCCAACACAGAGTTTGCAGTTGACCAGTACCAGGACAAAAGGGAGGAGAAAAAGAAGACCTCATTTTTCAGCATGCTGAAGGGCAAGGCCATGTTTTTTGCCTTGCGCCTGTTCAGGTACAAACAGATGGCTTTTCGCGTAAAGACGCCGACTGCGGTTGTGGGTGTCAGGGGAACCAAATTTGGCGTGTATGTGAGGCGCATAGAAGAGAAGACAGCATCAGAGGGGTGTCCGATGGTTGCGTCAACCGATGCTGCCCAGGCCTTCATGCTGGCCTCAGCGGGGGGCGGAGGGGCACAGTATTGTACCGAGGCCTTTTGCGCAGACGGGCTGTTGGCTGTAGACGGCAAAGAGGTTCCTGCAGGGTACAAGTATGATTGTGAAACCGGGCAAGTTGTTCCCTACACCCCTGACTATCTCAGGAAATTCGAAGAAGACACCGGGGTGGAAACAGAGAAAAGGGTAAAAGCAGAGAAAAAGGGAGAAAGAGCAATCCCATTTGGCCTGCTTGATGGATCTTTTGCAGGTGCAATTGGTGAACAGGGCGACAGCACCAATGATCAGAATGTGCCCGAGAACACGACGAGCGGAAGACACATAGGATATTTTTCAGCGCTTCTCTCGGATAATTACACATTAACTTTGTCAAATGTCTACGTTAGCGGAAGTGGCCAGGATTTCGACTCCTCCAGTATCAGTGCGACCTCAGTATCAACTGGTGGCGACTTGATGACATTGAATCCGGGCTTTGTTGATAATACAACCTCGTATGTGACGAGAATAGTCACGGACTCAGGGTATGTCGATTCGGGCCCACTTGGAACTGCATACCCAATAACTGCAACAGAGCTAGGGCACAATTCATATATGGAGTGGGGATACTGGACAATGACCTCGGCCTGGACAGACCCTAGTACCGGGCAGGACTTTCAGGTCGACAATAGGGCTTACTATTTGTTCGGCCTGACAACTAGGGACGAAGTCATTTCTGGCCTGACTGGTGTTGTGGGGTATAGCGGAAACGCCTATGGTACCTTCTGGAGAGCCTTAAGCAATGGTGGGGGTATCCTGATGAACGGCAATTTCAATTGCCAGGTGGACTTCACCAGCGGAAACGTTTCTGGTTTTAACCTTGCAGTATCAGGCGGGGGCTATGGAGCTTCCATTATAGGTGCGGGTGGTGCGCTTAACGGGGGACAATTCAGCCTCTCCGGTGGCACCTGGCGGCTTTCTACGCCCGCTGCTGGCTCCATAACTGCGAATCAACATTCTGGAGCGGGCTCCTTCTATGGCCCAAATGCGGAGTACGTTGGTGGTGCTTGGGGAATGACTGACGGACGAGGTCATGGTGCAACCGGGATATTCCAGGGCAGCACACAATAAACAACTATAGCTATAGTTTCATTCCTAGTTTTAGTGTGTCTTTCGGGGATGGCTGGCTACAGATTGCGTCAGGCAGGGCTGTCTGCTGTTGGGAGCCAGGCAGGGTGGAAGGCCCTCGCCTTCAGGCGAAGAAAAATTCACGTTGTCGCGGAGCTACTTGTCATTCCGGCCCCCGGGCCGGAATCCAGTAAATCTGATGCCTAGAATTTCCGGATGCCGGGTCAAACACGGCATAACTTCCGGAGTGGGCCCGGGCGCAGTTGATTTTAATCAACATTTTTGAACCTCTCGGCTTGTAGACGAGGGTTGTTCAGTTAACATGCGCATAAGCGGTTAACCTAGTTCATGGTGCAACTATAGATTCTCCCTACTCTTCTCTTTTCATTTTTGAATGCGCCAGGCGTTTTTTCACTTCTTTTTCGAACCCCCTGTCCGTTGGATAATAGAAGGTCCTTCGTCTAATTCCGTGTGGTAAATATTCTTGCTCAACCCTGGCGTTTGGGTAGTTATGGGGATATAAGTATCCCTTTCCATATCCGAGTTTTTTCATTAAACCAGTGGGGGCATTTCTGATGTGCATGGGGACAGGAAGTGCCCCGGTTTGCCTGATCTCATCTTTGACCGCTTTCTCTGCAACATAGAGGGCATTGCTCTTTGGTGCTGTGGCAAGATAGACAGCAGCTTCGGCAAGGGCTAATTCTGCCTCCGGAGGACCCACCTTCTCCCAGGCCTCAAAGGCTGCCAGTGCCACCCGGAGTGCCTGTGGATCAGCCAGCCCGATGTCTTCCGATGCAAAGCGAATCATCCTTCGGCAGATAAACAGGGGATCTTCCCCCGCTTCTAGCATCCTATAGAGCCAGTAAAGGGAGGCCTGCGCATCACTTCCGCGCATACTTTTATGAAAGGCGGAGATCAAGTTATAATGCTCCTCCCCTGCCTTATCATAGGTGAGCGCTTTGCGGTGAAGCACTTCGCTTACAGCACCAAGATCTATGTGGACGGCGTCTCCTCCCTTGTGTAGCTCGAGATGATGAAAAACCACAGTCTCAAGGTTGTTCAGGGCAACCCGGGCGTCTCCTTCCGAGAAACTTGCAAGGAGGTCCAATGCCTCTTTGTCGATGTCTAGCCGGGACCCGCCCAATCCTTTGTTCTTGTCAGAAATGGCCCTGAGAAGGATCTTCCTGACGGCTTCCTTATCAAGAGGTTTTAGGATAAAGACTCGCGCTCTGGACAGTAAAGGAGGAATGACCTCAAAAGAAGGGTTCTGGGTCGTTGCCCCTATTAGGATAATGAGCCCGCTTTCCACATGGGGCAGGAAGGCATCCTGCTGGGCCTTGTTGAAACGGTGGATTTCGTCCACAAAGAGAAGGGTAGGTTGTCCGTTCAAATTTCGTATTCTTTCCGCCTGATCTATGATTTGGCGGAGTTCCTTGAGACCTGAGGTGACAGCAGAAAAGGACTGGAAAGGGTGGCCTGTATATTTTCCAATGAGCCTTGCAAGGGTGGTCTTCCCGGAGCCGGGTGGCCCCCAGAAAATAACGGAAAAAGGTTTTCCCGCTTCCACAGCCCTGCGCAGCACAGTATTCTCTCCCACCAGGTGCTCCTGGCCTACTATCTCATCAAAACTTGAGGGTCGCATCCGTTCAGCAAGGGGTACGTGAATGTTGGAAGCAGTCCGACACATAAGTCACTTACTTTTTCCCAATTGCTCGCCCTTGCAACAAGTCAAACATCGAGCGGGAGTTAATAGCTTTCGTGGTCTATTAATTCAGACTATGGAAAATAATAGAGTATGTCAATGAAGGAGGCCTGAAGAAATTCAAATCAATGCATTTGGCGTGCTAAAGCGATCACATTCAAGCACCAGAATAGAGTTCATTAGAACTTCTCTTGACACAGATGGGTGTTTTTTGCAATAGTGCGCTAATGTTTACCCTGCGAGTTGTAGCTCCTGATTGCGGCTTGTTTATCCTGCGGCTGACGAAGACGGATTTGATCAGGCATTTATACCAAGAAAGATTGCGAAAATGTGGCCTCTCCTGAGGCGTTTGGCTGATTGGAAATGAGTTGGTTCCTGACAGGGAATCGGAATTGGCAATAACTAATAACAGGAGGAGTTCACATGGATATTGTAAGAGAGGTTGACGGCAGGTTTGAGCTGACCAAGGAGCTACCCGCGAGTCAGTTTTACAACAGGGACCTTGCGCCTGTGCGCTTAGAGAGAAGGACCTGGGGCTACTATGAGTATTTCGCCATGTGGGTGGGAATGAGTGTCTGCGTACCAACGTGGATGCTGGGCGCGAGTATGATATCAGCAGGGTTTGACTGGCTGACTACCATTTTTACCATCTTTCTCGGTAACGTCATTGTGCTCATACCGATGATTCTGGACTCATTTGCTGGAGCAAAATACGGGATTCCTTTCCCGGTGTTCCTTCGTTCTGCTTTCGGTCTTTTCGGCGCTAACATTCCGGCCCTGTTGAGGGGAATCATTGCCTGTGGTTGGTTTGGTATCCAAACTATGATTATGGCCTATGCCATTGACGGTATACTGGTGAAGGTGTTCCCATCATACGGAGCCATAAAAGGCAGTGTACCGTTTTTCGGACTGGAGGGACACGTCGTTATTTCATTTCTGATTTCATGGTTGATGACAGTTGTCATTTGCTATGTCTCTCCACCGTGGAAGGCATCTCCCGGTATAAGATGGTTAAACGACCTGGCTTCGCCTGTTTTGATTTTCATTGGAATCATGCTCCTTATTTGGGGAGTTAAGAACGCTGGGGGATGGGGTCCGATCCTTGAGCAACCCCGTACAGCCCCCTGGTCTAAATGGCCTGCGTTCCTGACTGCAATGGTCGCTTACTGGTCTACCCTGGCTATCAATATCCCTGACCTGACCCGTTTTGCCAAGAACCAGAAAGTCCAGTACTTAGGGCAGGCCCTTGGGCTTCCGCCTACTATGACGGCCTATTCGTTTTTTGGAGTTGCTGTCACATCTGCTACGGTGGTGATTTACGGCACGGCCATCTGGGATCCTATCAAACTCATGATAAAGATCGGGACTCCCTTTTACATCTTTGTCGGTTTGCTTTTCGTTATCTTGGGCACTCTTACAACCAACATCACGGCAAACATGGTTTCCCCCATTAATGACTTCATGAACCTGATTCCCAAGTACCTCAACTGGGAGAGGACGACGATTCTGATCGCCCTTATCGGCGTGCTAATGCAGCCCTGGAAATTCCTGGCTGACCCCAAGGCTTACATCTGGACCTGGCTGCTGGGCTATGGTGCCTTTACTGGAGGAATTGCGGGGGTGATCATCTGTGACTACTGGGTCATACGAAAACAGAAAATCAAGCTATATGATATCTATATCAGAGACGGGTATTATAATTACGATGCCGGCAAGACCAGTTGGGTGGCAGTTATATACGGAATCATCCTGCTGGCAGCAACGGTTTGGCTATGGAAAGCAGGGGCCATCCTGGGCACAGGCTGGCCTTCTACCCTGACGACTCTAGTTCTGTTCTTAGGACTGGCAGCAGGTATTTACCTGTACATTAGCAAGGCAAAAGGCGTAAACTTTGCAGGCGTACTTGCCCTATTTACCGGTATTGTGGGCTCACTAGTGCTTTCAAAATACAGCTCGGTCCTGTCGCAATGGACATGGTTTGTTGGGGCCATAATAGGTTTCTTCGCCTATTGGATTCTTTATAGAGCATGGTATGAAAAGTATTTTCCTGCTATTCCCGAGGGGGCAAAATAATATTTTTTGAGGTTTTTGATGTACCCATATGTGGGGATTTCCCTCATTATGGTGTGCTTTGGAGCATTTCACAGCCTGACGGCCAGAGAACAGATAAAAAGTGGCATTCGCTCCAGGCTCGGCCTGAGTATATCAACTTACGCATTGTTGCGTTCTTTTATATCGCTTTCGTTGTTGGTACTATCGCTGGTAGCGCTGTTCAGGTGGGCGCCTGAGACCCTAAGGCTTTTTCATCCTGTTATGGGTCTGATCGCGATAGTACCTACAATGTTTGCCTTCTGGATTGCTGGTATGGCACTGGGGCAAGTGGCGAAAAGTCGCCGCTTGCCCCAATTTTTTGGAGTGAAGGAGTATCCAAAGGTTTTTTACTACTCCGGAGCCTATAGCATATGCCGGCATCCCATGTATGCGGGATGGCTGATTGCTAGCTGGGGGATAGTGCTGAGTAGGCCATACTTGCTCACTATATTTTACAATGTGCTTCTCACTGTATTTGTTCTGTATGAGTCAGTGCAGGAGGAGAAACGGATGATTGAGCTATTTGGAGAAAGGTATTTGGAGTACAGAAAAAAGGTACCTTTTATAATCCCTTACGGATTCGCGAAAAACCCTGAGAGATCATAGGTGCGTTTGCGAACTATCTGCTCTTTCCGCATAAGCTTAAAAGGCGCAGGATATTTAATAACCTGCGCCTTTTGTTCTCTGGAATTGTTACTGATTCCTACAGCCGTACTGGTTTGCGCTTTATAAACCTTCCTGACCCTGCTGTTCCCAAGAATTGATTGTCCTTTACGATCACCTTTCCGTTGGCCAGCACCACCTTAGGCAGACCTTTGACTTTGAATCCTTCATACGGGGTGTAGTCCACATTCTGGTGGTGGTTCTTGGCGCTAATCTCAAATTGGGCCTTAGGATCCCAAAGTACAAGGTCTGCATCACTACCCACAGCTATTGTTCCCTTTTGCGGAAATAGACCGAAGAGTTTGGCCGGGGTAGAGGATACGAGGTCCACAAAGCGATTGAGAGTGATGCGTTTCTTATTGACCCCTTCATGGAACATGAGCATCAGCCTGTGCTCGATGCCCGGAGCTCCATTGGGAATGGCTGCAAAGTTATCTTTTCCTTTGTCCTTCTGCCCTTTGAAATTGAACGGGCAGTGATCGGTGGAGACAATCTGGAGGTCTCCATATGCAAGCCCTTTCCACAGGGGTTCCCAATTGGACTTATCCCTCAAAGGAGGAGACATCACATACTTGGCTCCTTCAAAATTAGGCTCAAGGTAGTTATTATAAGATTTTAACAGATACTGGGGGCAAGTTTCGGCGTAGGCAGGAAACCCCGCATCTCTTGCCTCCTTAACCTTGGCCAGCGCCTCTTTACAACTGAGGTGTACAATGTAAATAGGTGCTCCTGCCATTTGTGCTATGGCTATTCCTCGCCCCGTGGCCTCAGCCTCTGCTTCAGGAGGACGGCTGAGAGCGTGGTATTTTGGCTCTGTAAGGCCCTTGGAGATGTAGTCATTGATCAGGATATCAAGTACGTCACCATTTTCGGCATGAATCATAACAAGGGCACCAGCCCTCTTTGACTCCTGCAATATCCTGTAAAGTGCCCCATCATCTATCATCAGCGCACCTTTGTAGGCGAGGAAACATTTGAAGCTTGTAACCCCGGCAGCAACCATTTCCGGGATTTCCGCCATTACCCTATTATTAAGGTCCGTAATGGCGATGTGGAAACCGTAGTCAATTACTGCCTTATTGGCAGCCTTTTTCATCCATGTCTTGAGTGCCCCTTTTAGACTCTGTCTCTTGCCCTGAATAGCGAAATCAACGATACAGGTGGTGCCGCCAAAGGCAGCAGCAATGGTCCCTGTTTCAAAATCGTCCGAGGAAGAGGTGCCCATGAACGGCATGTCAAGGTGGGTGTGGATGTCAATGCCTCCAGGGAGAATATATAATCCTTTGGCATCAATAACCTCTTGAGCTGGTTCTTTTATCTTTTTTGCGATCTGAACAATCTTCCCTCCTTGGACCCCAATGTCTGCACGGTATGTATCAGTCGCCGTTACGATAGTACCATTAATAATCTTGTAATCCATAACACCCTCCTATGTCTTTGTAGTTAGCGGTGCTGTATATCGTATGGCCTTTGTTACAAATCATGGCTTTAGACTTATACAGCCATCTACGGGGCAGACCTGATAGCAAAGGGAACAACCGGTGCACAGCTTCTCAGTCACTTTGTAAACCTTGTCAGATCCCCTGGTGATTGCCTGGTAACCGGCATCTCTGCATGATATAAAGCAAGCGTCACACTGGATGCAGAGGCTGTTGTCTATGTATGCCTTGCGTCGCGTCTTATTGTCCAGGTCACCAAAAGACACAAGCTTGTCTAAAGATGCCCCTACCATATCAGTAATAGATCCAAAACCTTTTTTCTTCATATATTGAGCAAGGCCGCTGTTAAGATCGTCGATTATGGAATAGCCGTAAAACATAACAGCAGTGCAAACTTGAAGTGTGGATGCCCCCAAAAGAATAAATTCGGCAGCATCTTCCCACGTGGTGATACCACCTATCCCCGACACAGGTGCACCGGTCTCCTTTGCGATAGATGCTATTGCCTTTAGTGCAATGGGCTTTACGGCAGGCCCAGAGAGTCCTCCATGGGCTGAGAATCCAGAAACATTGGGGAGAGGCACTAGAGTGTCCAAGTCAACCCCGATAATGGCTGCTACAGTATTAATAGCTGATATGCCCTTGGCACCTGCTTCCATGCAGACCTCGGCCACCAGTGCTACCTCAGTCACGTTGGGGGTCATTTTAGCTATTACAGGTATGTTTACCGCTTCTGCCACCCAGCCGGTCACCCTTTTTGAAAGCTCAGCATTTTGGCCTATGGCCGATCCCATGCCCCTCTCCGGCATTCCGTGGGGGCAGGACAAATTTAGTTCAATAATATTGGCACCCGCATCCTCGCACTTCTTTGCCATCCTTTGCCATCCTTCAGGTTCGCTGGCATCATCCATGATGCTGGCAATAACCACATGGTCCGGATACTTGGTCCGAAGTTCTTCAATCTCCTTTAGCCACACGGATAGTTCTCTGTCAGTCACGAGTTCAATATTTTCCAAGGCATAATTTTTCTTTTTTCTCTTTTCAGGATCCTTGAATCCCAAGGAGGCGAGACGAGGCGTCACGTTGATAATGGTACTAGCATCCTCAACTAATGTCTTGGTGACAGCCCCTGCCCAACCGGCCTTAAAGGCCCGTCCTATCATGCTCCCGGTTGTGGTGGGAGGAGCAGATGCTAGGATAAAAGGGTTCTTGAATTTGACCCCGCAAAAATCTATAGAGAGATCTATGTCCACATTGTCAGCCATGCGTCATACCTCCTTTTAGCATTTTCAGCTTATCATTATTTTGAGAACTCGGAACTTCTGGAAGCCGGAATATCTGTGCTTGTTGCCTCGGAGTCGGCTATCTCCAGGGCTTTATCCAAGATCTCTATGGCCTGATCCACCTCTTCTTGCTTTATGATGAGAGGCGGTGCCACCACAAGGTTGTCGTACCATGCAGCCATGTAAAGCCCGTTTTTCATGGCTTCTCCTGCCACCCGAGCGGTCATCAACGGCCCACCGCCAAATTTATCGGCCTTTACGTTAAAGGGCTCTTTCGTCTCACGGTTCTTCACCAATTCTAAGGCCCAAAAATGACCTATTCCTCGGACATCGCCAATAGATACGTGGCGGTCTGCCAGAGCATATAATTTCTCTTTGAGATACTCACTGACCCTTTGAGGAAGTCCTGTTGCCATGAGTTTCTTGTACTCTTCAACCGCAGCAGGGATGCTACAAAGAGCAACTGCGTGATAGGCATAAGTATGACCGTGGCAGAAGACCTCTTCATCAAAAAAGGAGGCCACTTTTTCCGTGGCAGCAGTTATGCCTGCCGGGGTATAGGCCCCTGTAGCTCCCTTGGCTGTGGTGAGTATATCAGGGGTTACTCCCCAGTGCTCCATGGCGAATGCCTTGCCTGTTCTGAACCACCCGGTCATTACCTCATCTGCGATGAGTAATACATCGTTTTCATCACAGATTTGCCTGACCATTGGGAAGTATTCAGGGGGAGGGACAATCCTGCCATTTGTGCCCACTACCGGTTCCACTATTATGGCGGCGACGTTGCCTTCTTCCTTGATCATGTAATCAAGATACCTGGCACATTGGATATTGCAGTCCCCGTAACTGAGTCCAAATGGGCAGCGATAACAATAGCAATCGGGAGCAAAGCGAACCCCTTGAACGGTACAGCGGGCTTGTTCAGCATACCACCTCCTGGGGTCACCTGTGAAAGTGATTCCGGCCGGGGTAGCACCGTGGTAGGAGTGATAACGGGAAATCACTTTGTAAGCAGGAGCCTTGGATTGGCGTACCATTTTAAGTGCGGCCTCATTGGCCTCTGTCCCACTGGTTGAGAAAAAATACTTTGTAAGTCCCCCCGGCATCACAGATTTGAGTGCTTCGACCGCTGCCATGGCGGTCTCAGTGACAAAGCCTGGAGCCACGTACGGGAGCTTTTCTATCTGTTTTACCACAGCTTCAATTATTGCCTTGTTCTTGTGCCCCAGGTTAGAGCACATTAACTGCGAGGAAAAGTCGATATAAGGCTTTCCCTTGTCATCATAAAAGAATACACCCTCGGCATCTTTGACAACCATTGGACTATGCCATGCCTTTTGTCTGTTCCAGGTACCAAAGGTATGCCGAGTAAACTCAATAACCCTGTTCTCTAACTCGCTCATGGGATTCTCCTTTCCTTTGTAAAATGAAGGTTTATCCCTAAGGCAATAGCTCAATCATTTCGTCGTATGTTTCGGGCCGACGATCCCTGTAAAACTGCCACACGTTGCGAACTTCTCGAATCATGTCAAAATCCAGATCTGCCACCACCAGTTCATCCTTGTCCCTGGAGGCCTCTGCAACAATCTGCCCACGGGGGTCACAGAAATAACTGGTTCCGTAAAACTCCCCGATATCCCACGGCTGTTCGTGTCCTACTCTGTTGATAGCACCCACGAAGTATCCATTTGCCACTGCATGGGCAGGTTGCTCCAGTTTCCACAGATACTCAGACAGCCCGGCAACAGTGGCAGAGGGATTAAATATGATTTCAGCGCCGTTCAGACCAAGGATTCTGGCGCCCTCGGGGAAATGTCGGTCGTAACATATGTATACTCCAACATCACCATAAGCAGTTCTAAAGACGGGATAGCCCAGGTTTCCGGGTTTGAAATAAAATTTTTCCCAAAATCCCGGGTGTGTGTGAGGGATATGGTTCTTTCTGTATTTTCCGAGATACGTGCCATCAGCATCGATTACCGCGGCAGTGTTATAATAGACCCCAGTAATCTCTTCCTCATAAATAGGAACTATCATAACCATGTTGTACTGTTTGGCCTTGTCCTGCATCATTTTTACAGTCGGACCCTCTGGAATTTTTTCTGTAGCACTGTACCATTTGACATTTTGCTCAGCAGGAAAGTAAGGGCCATAGAACAACTCCTGAAGACACAGGATTTGAACTCCCTTTTTGCCTGCTTCGTCGATTAATCCCATGTTTTTTTTAATCATGTGCTCCTTGAGTTTCTCAACGGATTCTTCTCCTGAAAGCTCGCAATGGGTTTGTATCAATCCGCACTTAATTATTCTGGCCATCTTGAATGTCCTCCTGATAAATAAGATTTTGGCGATTAACACTATTCATACGTCCAGAACGGGCTTATACAACGAATTTGGGTTCTATGACAAGGGTTTCGGCAAAGTTTCGTGTCCTAGAATAAGCAGGCGCGTAACAGTTTGAAGGAAATGAGCTGTATTTATGGGCCGCGAAACCAATAAGATGTTTCCCTTGTCTGCAAATAGCCTTTCGGCCTTTCCATGTCCGTCACTTTGTGCATGGGGGCCAGTACATATAATTGGGAGACCTGGCATGATTTCCAACGCCTTTGCCAGCAATCCTCGGAGCATCGGGGCGGAGAACTCCAGGTCAACAATGAGAAGGTCCACGTTGCCCTTCTCCAGCAGTCGTAAGGCCTTGTCCGGCGTCGATGGCGCCACCATCTGTGCACCCTTAGAGGTCAGCAGTTCACTAACAATGCCCACAAGGGCATCACTTTCTCCAAGTATCATAATGCGTTTATGTTTGAGAGCCTTTCCCGGTGGGGGAATTCTTACCCGAGAGGCCTTCTTTACGGTGGGCAATATCAATGAGAAAAAAGCCCCGTGGCCTGGACGACTGGAAAGCTCGATCTTTCCCCCATGTCTGTTAAAAATGGCGGACGCCACCGTGAGGCCCAGCCCCAGGTGACGATTTTTTGTGGTGAAAAAAGGATCGAATATTCTCTCTTGGTCCACAAATGGAATCCCGCGACCGTTGTCCTGCACATAGATGCGAGCAAGCCCCGGTGTCTCTTCCAATGTGATGAGAACCTTTCCCTCTGGTACGCATGCTTCGATAGCATTTGATATCACACATGAAATGGCAGTCTTCAGTGCGTCAGGATCCCCTCTCACCACAGGTGTGGCTCTGAAAAATGTTTCAAGATTTACAGCGGATTCAATGTCTGCAAGATTGGACGAGCAGATTTGTTTCGAAGCCTTGATAGCTTCGTCAACGACGACAGGAAGTTCCATCAGAACGCGCTGGGTTTTTCCGCTACCGCCCATAAACTCTAATAAAGCAAGCATGTCCTGTTGGTATTTTTTAGCGGTGTGTAACTGATGCAAGAATTCTTTTCCTGAAATACTATGGATTTGTGGCTCGCTCAGGCAGTTGTCTAAGATCTTGGTACAGGTTCTTAGCTGCCTGCCCAGCCCGCTGGAGAGGCTGCAAATAAGGTGGTGCTTCTCCTTCTCAAGCCTCTTCTTTTCCAGTTCTTTTTGCCTCTCAAGAGGTGTGAGACTAGCCAAGAAAGCCCTCCGTCCATGATACCTTATTTTTGAAATTCTTGCCTCACAAGGAACCTTCTCACCACCTTTTCTTTTGAGATCAAGATCGTAAATATCCGGCACAACCTCTCCGGAAAGCCTCTTCCTATGCATGGTCATTACGTAGTTCAATGAGTCCTCATGGACAAATGCCTCAAATGGACGCTCAATGACTTCATTTTCTTCATAACCCAGATCCTCAAGGATTTTCCTGTTAGTAAACAGGATCTTGCGGTCTTGAATCAATATGATCCAGCCGGGGAATTCCGTTAGGATCAGTTGTTGATCTTTGACTATCTTGGATAGATTCTGGTTTTCTTGCCTTGCCTGTTTGAGTTTGTTGCGATAGGAATCTATTTTTCGCTCAAGACGGGAAATCTTTTTTAGTAGCGTATCGTTAGTGATCTTTTGCATTGTTGAGGAATCCGGAAGAGGAAGTTGCCCCTGAGATTGGCCTTGATGCTCATAGGCATATAACGTATCATACCCTTTGTTCATATCACAACAAAGAACTATATCTGAGCAGTAACTACAATGACATCAAATAAGTCCTTTGTCCATCTCCATGTGCATACAGAGTATAGCCTTCTCGACGGGGCCATAAGAATCCCTAACATGCTGGAGAAGGCCTGGTCTTTAGGGATGGACTCCGTGGCCATTACAGATCATGGCAACATGTTCGGCGCAGTGCAGTTCTTTGATCAGGCAAAAAAAAAGGGTGTGAAGCCTATCCTGGGATGTGAGGTTTATCTAGCCCCCGGTGACAGACGCGATAAATCTTCACCTTCAAATGGTGGCCCCAGTTCGTACCACCTGATCCTTCTGGTAATGGATTCCACGGGGTACAAAAACCTTTCAAAGCTTGTGACGTTAGGTCATTTGGAAGGGTTTTATTACCACCCCAGGATTGATATGAAATTGCTAAAACAGTTGAACGCCGGACTCATAGCGCTTTCAGCCTGTCTAAAAGGGCCAATAGCCTTTGCCATCAGAGAGGGAAAAATGGATTTGGCCCGGAAAAGGGCCGAGGAGCTCGCATCAATTTTTGATAATGAAAGGTTCTTTCTCGAGGTTCAGGCCAACGCCATGAAAGATCAGGAAAAAGTAAATGAGGCGCTGGCAGGTCTTGCAGAGGAATTATCTCTACCATTGGTGGCCACCAATGATTGTCACTATCTGGAAAGAAAGGACGCTGAGGCCCATGACGCTCTTCTCTGCATCCAGACAGGAAAGACCGTAGACGATGCCAATCGAATGAGATTTCCGACCGATGAATTCTATTTCAAGTCGAGACAAGAGATGGAAGCAACCCTTCCAGGGTTTGAAGAAGCCCTTGCCAACACCACCATGGTAGCAAGACGCTGTAACTTTGAGATGAGCTTCGGCAATTACAAGTATCCAGTTTTCGACGTACCCGGGGGCAAAAGCCTGGAAGATTTGTTGAAGGAGCAGGCCACAGAAGGGCTTGTGAACAGATTGAGGGAGAAAGAAGAGCAAGAGGGCACCATTGACGAGCAAATTCGAGCTCAGTATGAAGAAAGACTTGAGTATGAGCTGGATATTATCTGTAAGATGGGGTTTTCTGGCTATTTTCTGATCGTGGCAGACTTCATCGAATATGCTCGACGCTCCGGCATCCCAGTGGGGCCTGGAAGGGGATCGGCGGCTGGCTCATTGGTGGCTTATTGTCTGCGCATTACCAACATTGACCCCATCAAGTACGGCTTACTTTTTGAGCGGTTTCTCAATCCCCAACGTATAAGCATGCCTGATATTGACATAGACTTTTGCATGAAGGGCCGCGATGACGTTATCCACTATGTATCAGAAAAATACGGGAAGGATAATGTCTGCCAGATAATCACCTTTGGAACCATGAAAGCCAGGGCAGTTATTCGTGATGTGGGCCGCACCCTCAATATTCCCCTGGGAGAAGTTGACAGAATAGCAAAGATGGTTCCAGAAGGGCCAAAAGTGAGTCTTGAAAAGGCCCTGGCCACCGAACCCGAATTGCAGGCTCTGGAGAAAGAAAAGCCGCACGTGGCGAAGCTGCTGGCCATCTCCAAGGCCCTGGAAGGCTTGGCCAGGCACGCTTCTACCCATGCTTCGGGAGTGGTGATTTCTGACAGGCCCCTGGTGGAGTACTTACCTCTGTACAAGGGGGCCCGCGATGAAATCATGACCCAATTCACCATGGACAGGATAGAGCAATTGGGTCTTATAAAGTTTGATTTCCTTGGTCTGCGCACGCTGACCGTGATCAGGCATACCCTGGACCTCATAGAGAAAACCCTTGGCCATAAAGTAGACATAGAGAAGATCCCCCTTACTGATGAAGCAACCTTTCAGCTTTGCTGTGATGGTAAGACAACGGGCGTATTTCAGCTTGAAAGTGACGGAATGAAGGATCTGATGCGACGGCTGAAACCAGAGGTATTCGAGGATATGGTTGCCCTTGTTGCCCTCTACAGGCCAGGGCCGTTAGGCAGCAACATGATCGATGAGTTTATCCAGGGAAAGCACGGGAAGGTCAAGATCAATTATATCTTGCCTCAGTTAGAGCCTATTCTCAAAGAGACTTATGGAGTGATCCTATATCAAGAGCAAGTCATGAGGATTGCCCAGGTTCTGGCGGACTACTCCTTGGCAGAGGCTGATGAACTGCGAAAGGCTATCGGTAAGAAAAAACCCGAAGTGATGGCAAAGCATCGGGAAAGATTCATAGAGGGCTCAGTGAAAAACGGGGTGAGGCGTGATACGGCTGAGCGACTTTTTGATCTGATAGAGAAATTTGGAGGCTATGGTTTTAATAAGTCCCATTCTGTTGCTTATGCGATGATTGCCTACCAGACCGCCTACCTGAAGGCCCACTATCCTGTTCAATTCATGACGGCTTTACTGACCCAAGATATGGGCAATCAGGACAAGACCATAAAGAATATCGCTGAATGCAGGGAGATGGGCATAGAAATACTCCCACCTGACATAAATGAAAGTGAGGCCGACTTTTCTGTTGTGGAAGGAAAGATCAGGTTTGGTCTGGGGGCCATAAAAAATGTGGGCCTGAAAGCCGTTGAATCCATAATAGAAGAAAGAAAGGCTAACGGCCCTTTTAAATCAATCCACGATTTCTGCAGGAGGGTAGAAGGGGCGAAGGTAAACAGGAGGGTGCTTGAAGGCCTAATACAATGTGGGGCTTTCGACTTTACTGGTATTGCCAGGGCAAGGCTCTTTGCTGCCCTGGATGATATTTCGAGATATTGCGGGACTTCGCATGATCCCAATCAATTGAGTATGTTTGGAGTATCACAGGACGGTGGTGGGGTGATGCCGCTGTTCGAATTGCCGGAAGTGGAGGAATGGAGCGTAAAGGAGAAACTAAGAAGGGAAAAGGAATCCCTTGGTTTTTACATCACAGGACATCCACTGGATCGGTTTAGAGATGACTTGCCCCGCTTGGTCACGTGCAACATCCAGGACTTATCCCATCAGCAGGATCGCTCCACAGTGCATGTGGCGGGAGTAGTTGAAAGTCTCAGGGTGAAAAGGACTAAAAAAGGCGACAAAATGGCCATCATAAGCCTGGAAGATTTGAGTGGAGCCATTGAGGTGATTATCTTTCCTGACCTGTTTTCTTCCACTTCTTCTTTGCTGAAAAGCGATGATCCCCTGCTAGTGGTCGGAAGCCTTGAGAAGACTGAAACTGCAGTAAAGATTATCGCAAAGGAACTTACCACACTTGATGCTGCGAGGGAGAAATATGTTCGGATTTTAGAACTCACGTTACCAGCGGAGAAAATAACAGAGGATTTGCTGGAGGAGATAAAGGCCATGGCATTTACTTACCCGGGCGAGTGCCAACTTCGTTTCAAAGTTGTAACTGACAATGGCGGATCCTATACAGTGGCAGCACATAATCGCTACAGAGTTATGCCCTTGGCGGAATTGGTCTCACGACTCGAGTCACTTATCGGGGGGAAAGTAAGGAAATTAACCAATGCGGCTCAGGGTTCGTCCAGGAGTTCGACAAAGCTTACATGACGCCGGTTTACTACATAGGTGGCACCAGTGCCATGTAAGTAAAAGAATTCCCCTGCTGAATTGAGAAAGTCTGAGACACGGGAATGGCTAACCGGCATCATAAAAGATAGCCAGCCTTCGAGGGAGGATTGGTCGACGAACCACACAGTGATGTGGGTTTGCTTTGTTGGACCCACAGTATGGGGGATGGCTTCCTCCAGTAATATCTTAACGATATTTGTCTTTTGCACCAGAATCACTTTGCACTGATCCGTCTCAAAGGGAAGGTAGCTTCGCTCATCGGTTAAGAGATCCAGGACAGTTTCCGGCCCTTTGAGACTGGGGGATATTGGGGAAAGGAAGAACGTGCCCTCCAGTGTCCCTCCCCCCATGAGAAAGATTCGTGCTGGCTTCCGGATGGTTTCTATTTTGTAAGAGGGTAGATCAGAATTCATATGTCTTCCACCTCATCGGTAGCACTGGCCTCGTCAACCAGCCGTGCCCCCTCCATGAGCAAGCTCATGGTGCCAGCGTGTATAGTCCTTTGCGGGAAGGAATCGCACGAGACTACCTGAAACTGTCCGTCCTGATATGCCATGAGTTGAAAAAGGGCCTCTTCGCCCACCAGCGGGCCGGTTTCCGCATGGATGATCTCTCCGCCCTTTATGAAAATGGAACCCCTGTTGCCGTTGTGCTCCAGGGTTATCTTTACATTTTTGTCTCCTGTGGCCACGCTCTGAATGATCTCCATGGCATTCATCTCAGCCAGCGAGCCCTCTATCCCCTTCGTGGGTCTGGCCGTGGCCCTTGCACTTAAGGCCCGCCTTATCTTAAGGGTTAGCAGATCCGGATCAATGGGCTGGACCAGGAAGTCATCGGCTCCGATCTCCAGGCATTCAGTAGCAAGGGGGCTTGCGTCATCAGTTGCAATGAAAAAAAACGGAATGCCCGAGATGTCTTTGTTCAGCTTGACTGCCTTGCACAATTCCAGGGCTTGTTTATCGTTGGGCATAATCTCGCAAAGGATAATATTAGGGTGGAAGGAGAAGATGGCCTCCCTCGCCTGAGATGCGCTTTCATGTAAATGCACTTCATAGCCCTCGGTGTTGAGCCTGAGGATAAGGTCGGAGTCCGAGTCCACGTCTTTAGCTATTATCAGTATCGTTCCCTTGTCTTCCTCTATTCCCCCCAGCAATCCTTCATCTCTTATTACCTGTACAAATGTCTCAAAGATCACGCGCCGTTGCCCGGTCTTATACTGTGATCCCAGGGTCTTGCGGATCGCCTCGGTGTCCCTTACTGCCTCTGGATCGGTCTCTTTCCTATTCAGGTATTCCCGGACCAATGAGAGGATTTCTCGTTCGATCCGATTGACACCGGATTTATCGCCTTGCGGCGCCAGTACCTGTTCCAGGCCATATGGAGTTTGAATGCTTTCGGCTAGGGTTGATCCGAAATTCGAGGTGCAAAGCCAGGCGGCCAGCACCACGGCATCAATCCGAGGAGGGGACAGTCCCAATCTCAAAGAGAGGAGCTTGCAATATCTCACAAGGGCAAGGGTATGCCTGAGCTTGGAAGGGGCCTTTTTCAAGGCCTTCTTGACGAGGAACGAGACCAATGAAACAAGGGCGTCACCCATTTCCCTGTATGGGGGAGCCTGGTCCAATAACATAGCCCTTGGGTAATAATAGCAAATAGGAGGAAACGAGGCTTCTCCAGTTAGGGGCGCCAAAGCAGGCTGATGGTCTCTGTATGTTTCACCATTTATGAGCACAAGGTCGGCGTATTCAATCTCATCGATTTTCCGGAGGTCTTCGGGGGCCTGAACCCAGCCAAGTGTTTCCACATCTTCGATCTTTAGCAATGTTTTAAGGGCGCGAAAACGCTCCAGCTCGGGATCCACTATCACAGCCTTTTTCTTGCTGGCGCTTTCCTTTTTTTCAACAGATTGCTGTGGCCTGGGTGCCACGATGGTAAATTCTTTGGGAAGTTCCACCTGTATTTGATGTGTGTATGTCTTGCCTTTGTAATAGATGTCTATGGCTTGATTGATTTCAGGGCGCGATGCAACCGTAAATTCAGGAGAATTTGAGGGGGCCAGAAGGCGGGTTATTTTGTCCATCCTCTCCTGGTCAAAAGGGTCATCAATGGCAAGGGTGATTCGCCCATGGCCCGGGTCGTAAGCCAGAGGAAAAACCCCGAATTTTTCAGCCATAGAAAGGGGGATCACTTTCTTCATGTCTTCACTTGGTGCCTGCTGCAGTAAAGGCCTGTAAGGCACTCCGTAAATAGCCTGCAGGGCCCCACCTAGTTGTCCAAAGTCCATTAACTGCAGGAATATTATGCTCTGCTCTAGCGCCAAGCCCATTGTAAGGGCATAGTCCTCGGCCTGGGCCAATTGATCTTGCTGTAGCAAGCCGTTTTCAAGGATGTATTTTTTTAGTTCCTGGTCTCTTTCCATACCAGCCAGATGGCCTTGCGGCTATGCCTCGACCCTGTGGAGGTGCTGTGTCGCTTCCTCCTCATCTATTATGCCCTTTTCAACTAGGGCCTTGATGTGGTCTTCCATTGTTTGCATACCCATGTTTCGGCCTGTCTGCATCACAGAAGGTATCTGATAAGTCTTTGCTTCTCTGATCAAATTCTGGATGGCAGGCGTACATATCATGACCTCAACTGCTGCCACCCTAGATTTTCCATCGGCAGTTCTCAGCAATTTTTGAGCAACAACTCCTCGCAACGACTCGGACAGCATGGTCCTGATTTGGGGCTGCTGGGTAGTGGGAAATACATCGATGATTCTGTCCACGGTCTTTGGAGCGCTTGAGGTGTGCAGTGTTCCAAGAACGAGAAGGCCAGTTTCGGCTGCTGTCAGGGCCAGCTGGATCGTCTCCAGGTCCCTCATCTCTCCCACCAGCACTACATCCGGGTCTTCCCTCAAGGCAGCTCTGAGACCTGCGGAAAAACTTTCCATATGAACGTCTAATTGTCTCTGCTGGATGAGACATTTGCCCTTCGGGTGGATGAACTCTATAGGATCTTCGAGGGTAATGATGTGGTAATTTTTTTCTTTGTTAATGAGATCAAGCATCGCCGCCAGGGTGGTGGACTTGCCTGACCCCGTTGCGCCGGTGACAAGCACTAGGCCGTTTTTCATCCGGGCTAGTCCGTAGACAGACTCAGGAATGCCGAGTTCACGGAGGGTCCTGATCTTGCTTGGGACCAATCGAAACGCGCCACCAAAGCCCTTGCGTTCCATGAATACATTTGCACGAAATCGACCAATTCCTTCCAGTTCATATGCAAAATCAATATCCTTGCGTTTCTTGAAAAGTGAGAGATGGTCTTCATCCAAGATCTCCATGAGGAGGACCTCCACCTCCTCGGGACTAAGGTCGTGGTATTTGGTCCGCTGGAGATAGCCGTTTATCCGCAAAATGGGAGGCTCGCCTGCCGAAATATGCAGATCAGAGGCCCCATATTCAACCATGAGCTTCAATAGCACATCTATTTTGGCCAACCTGCTTCCTCCTGCACCGTAAGAGAGACTCTGGCAGTTTTATTAATTATCAAGATTTGTGCCAGGCAAAGTGACCAAGAGAATGCGTTGAAAAATATGAAATACTTACAGTGAAGCCAGCATGTTAAGTTTTTATCTCTAAAATCGAGGGCCCTGCGGACTAGGCGTGGAAATACTCGGTGTCACCTTTTTGGCGCAGGAGAAGGTAAAGTGACCGAATAACGCTCAGATACTAAATGTTCATAGTCTTCGGGTGTATCTAAATCCACTTCTCTGTACTTGGCAGGTGCAGATACCAGGCAGATTTTGCCTTCGTAAGGCTGGAAAAGGTCTCTGCCTCCCTTGTCTCCTCGAATGGAGAGAAGTTCGGGATATACGGTCTTGCTGAAGATTACGGGATGGGACCTCCTGCCTTCAACTGTTATGGCGCCGATGGGCCTGCCAGATGAGAGATAATCCTTCAAGAGATGATTGATCAGGGCAGCATCAATATGGACCATATCAGCTAGAATGATCATGGCATGATCATACGTGCCCTTGACCTCCTTTATCCCGGCTCGGATAGAGGAGGCCATCCCCTCGGGATATTTGGGGTTGTAAATGATTCGGTATTTTTCCTGGGGGTATTCCTGAATCAGGACCTTCTTAATTTCCTCTGCCCGGCAGCCAAGGACCACCACGACAAAATCAAGGTTTGACGACAGGGCCTCGCCAAGAATCCGGCAAATCAGAGGAAGTCCTCCTACTGGAAGGAGTTGCTTGGGCCTGCCCATCCTTTTGCTTTCACCAGCGGCCAATATAATGCCTGCTGTTTTGCCCGGTCGGTGAGGCAAAGACCCCTTTTCGGTGGCTTTCGATGGCATCTGAGGACGAATTGTTGCGCGAGAATGATTATTACATTCTTCTTGTTACATGAATAGCTATAGACTTGCCCTGAAAAAATTGCTTTGTAAACTCGGCAACTTGCTCTGGATCATAGGGCTTGCAGCTGAATATATCAATGTAAGCTGCATTGGTAAGGTTGGCAAAATGCCCGCTTATGAGAGAGGTTTCAATGAGCTGAATCATAGAATATCCCGCTACCCTTTCGTCCTCGCCAAAATGCACAACCTGGCATGGCCCGAATCGACGCATGCCGATGAGATCACATAGTTCTACAACATAGCGTCGGATTTCATCAGCATCGCGAATGGTCTTGGGGTTGCAATCATATATGTCAAGACTGGTTAAGATCCCCCAAGGGGCAGTCTCAGCTTTGGGTGCCAGTCGTTCTTTCATGGTACCCTCTCCTTGCAAGCAAGTGATCTTGAAACCTTTTGGCAGTCCAAACAAAAACGGCTCTGAAGTTTACTGGCTAAATTGCCCCATAGCCAGCCAAAATTCTTATATCTACCCTTAGTTAGTTGATATGTCAATAATATAATGGTGAACGCCTTTCTACAACCGGACTTTGAATAACAGGCAGGTGTTTTCCTGCAAAAATAGACCCCAACAAAAAGCTTAATTTTCTAGATTCGAATTTCTAGATCCAGATCCATCTTGGACACCACTGCACCTAGATATTATACTAATATGATCGTAGAAAAGCAGTGTCCAAATACTGCCTCGTGTAAGGAATTCCCGGATAGCTATGATACCAGCATTCTTACAAGATGCCTATGAATTGCTCAGAAACTGTCGGCTCTGTCCAAGGGTTTGCGGGGTGGACCGAATTGGTGGCAGCGAACTTGATGGGCGAAAAGGGTTTTGTAAGCAAGAGGGGATAATCAAAGTAGCCTATGTCGGGCCCCACAGGGGTGAAGAGCCTCCAATAGCAGGGACGCGGGGCTCTGGCACGGTTTTTCTAACAGGGTGCAGCCTGCGTTGTTGCTATTGTCAGAACTATCAAATTTCTCACGAGGGCTTGGGTAAGACCATATCCGCTTATGAGCTGGCCAAAAAAATAGAAGAAATGTGCAACATGCAAAGGGTCCACAATATAAACTTCGTAACACCTGATCACTTTTATCCTCACGTTCTCCATACCATCTGCCTCCTCAAGTCCTTTGGCAGAGGTATCCCTGTAGTGATTAATTGCTCGGGATACCAGTCGGTAGAGATGCTCAGGATGGGGGAAGATCTAGTGGATATTTATCTTCCTGATTTCAAATACGCTGATTCCGAGCTTGCCAAAAAACTCTCCGCTTGTCCGAGCTACCCAGAGGTGGCACTTGCCGCACTGGATGAGATGTTGCGACAGAAAGGGTACTTGAGTACTTCCGATACAAATCCCCCCCTAGCCAAAAAGGGAGTTCTCGTCAGGCATCTTATCCTTCCAGGGCATACGGATAACTCGTACACCGCTCTTACAATGTTGAGGGTCGAATTCGGGCCCAGGCTGCCATTAAGCCTAATGAGCCAGTACTATCCCGTGAGGCGCCAAAGAGAAGAGTCTTTAAATAGGACTCTAGCGAAAGAAGAATTTGACAGGGTCTTGAAACACGCTGTGGATCTGGGATTTGAGAATCTATTTGTGCAGTTCCCGGATCAAGCAAAGCCTGGTTTACATGAGAGGCCCAAATTTGTGCCAGATTTTACACGTGAGCGCCCATTTGATTGAGCCCAGAATTGGGTTGGAAGAAAGCCGGTACACGTACGGTTCATGGTTGACATAGGGATGGGAACTTTGTTACAGAAATCACATTTGACGGCTTCACAAAAAGTCCATCTATGCCGTCTAGATTGATAGTTTTTTGCGAGTTCATCAAATTTGCGCTCGAAAGGAGAACAGAGAACATGGAAGCACTAACCCCATTCTATGAAGTGAACGAGGCCCTGGTGGCCATGGGTGCAGAAAAGCTGAATCTGTGCATGCAGTGCGGAATGTGCGCGGGCTCCTGCCCGTGGCGTATAGTTAATGGGCCCTTTAACGTGAGGCGCCTGATTCGTATGGCCCAGCTCGGAGTAGAGGGCTATGAATCGGATGACATTCTTTACGGATGTACCACGTGTAATAAGTGCGTGCTTAAGTGCCCAAGAGGGGTCACCATCATAGACGTGGTAAGGGCTATGCGTGCCATGATTGCCGAGACAGGGGCAATCCCGGGGGTGTTGAGGACAGCCACAGGCAGCGTGCACAGCCAGGGAAATCCTTGGTCTGAGCCAAGGGAGAAACGAACAGAATGGATGGAGGGCCAAGAGGTTCCGGTCTTTGGGGAAGATACTGAATATTTCCTTTTTGTTTGCTGTACCTCTGCCTATGCCCAGACGAGCCGAAATATTGCTCGATCCATCGTCAAGGTGCTTAAGGCAGCCGGGATCAGTTTTGGTGTAATCGGCGAAGAGGAAAGCTGCTGCGCGGAGTCCATTCGCAAAATAGGCGATGAAGAGCTTTTCATGAATATAGCACAGAAAAACATTCAGCTATACAATGACAAAGGAGTAAAGAAGATTATCACCACCTCGCCCCACTGCTATTATACGTTTACAAAAGAGTATCCGGAACTGGGCGGCGAGTTCGAGGTGGTTCACTATACAAAGCTCCTTACGGATCTATTGAAGGAGGGAAAGCTTAAGCTCAACAAAACCCTTGATCAAAAAGTGACATACCATGACCCCTGCTACCTTGGCCGACACAGCGAGATATATGACGAGCCGAGACAGTTGCTTTCTGCCGTCTCAGGCGGTAATCTCGTAGAGATGGAGCGGATCCGCAAAGAAAGCCTTTGCTGTGGTGGTGGTGGAGCCAGGATCTGGATGGAAACAAAACCCGAGTGGAGGTTCTCTGACCTGAGGATATTAGAGGCATGCGATACCGGCGCTCAAATCCTTGCCACGGCATGCCCCTATTGTATTTCCATGCTGGAGGACAGCCGCAAGACAACCAATAAGGACGATGTTATCCAAGTGAAAGATATTTCAGAGCTTCTAGCAGAGGCCTTGTAGTGTGGGGCGGCTTCACTCGTCCCCTGCCCCAACTGCTCCTTACCAAAGCAGCCTTGCCATCAGCAGGGCTGCTTTGGCATTTTTAGACCAGGAGGGATAAATGAAGGTTGCGTATTTCGACTGCTTTTCCGGCGCAAGCGGCGATATGCTTTTGGGGGCTCTGCTTGATGCCGGAATGGAGCTCGAGAAATTACAAGATATGATCTCCTCCCTGGGTCTCGCACAAGAGTGCAGTATAAAGATAAATAGGGTTCTCAAGAGCCGGATATCAGCAACGCAGATAATTATTGAGCCATCTCAAAAACAGCAGACCCTTCGGCGATTGTCCGATATCAAGAAAATCATTCATGATTCGAGCTTGCCTGATGAGCTCAAAAGCCGCTCCATAGATGTATTTCAACGCCTCGCAGAAGTGGAGGCAAGTATTCATGAGTGCCCTGTGGAGGAAGTGCACTTTCACGAAGTAGGGGGTGTGGATTCCATAGTGGACATCGTGGGAGTTCTAATGGGCTTGAGAATACTGGGCATCGAGAAGGTATTTGCCTCTGCGCTGCCCCTTGGATCAGGATTCGTTGTCACAGAGCACGGCAATCTGCCATTGCCTGCTCCTGCTACTATGGAGCTCTTAAAGGGGGTACCAGTTTATGATTCAGGCATTCAGACTGAAATGGTCACCCCCACTGGAGCTGCGCTACTGACGGAGGTTGTGGAAAAATTCGGGGGCCTGCCCGCAATGAAGATCCTGGGTGTTGGCTATGGGGCGGGATCGAGAGATCTTACTGGCAGACCCAATGTTGTGCGTATCATTATTGGGGAGCGCCATGATGAAAAGAACATGGACTCAGATGTCATAGGAATAATTGAAACAAATATAGATGACAGCAGTCCCGAGTTCTTGGGCTACCTCATGGAGCGTCTTCTGGAAGAGGGTGCACTTGATGTGGCCTTTTTCCCCGCTCAGATGAAAAAAAATCGTCCGGGTGTTCAGGTACAGATCATTGGGTTACCACACGAGCTCCGAAAATTGTGCCAGATCGCATTTGAAGAAACCACCACGCTGGGGGTGCGAGTTAGATTCGAACAGCGCTGGATTGCACATAGGTATACCCAGATTCTCGATAGCCCATGGGGTAAAGTGAGGGTCAAAGCCGTGGAGAAGGATGGAAGCGTGGTCTTTGTCCCCGAATACGAAGAGTGTAAAAGAATTGCCAGAGGACACAACATTGCCTTGAAAGAGGTGTACGCGTGGGTCCACAGTAAAGCGGCAGAAATAGATGATTCAAAGTGATGATAGAGGAGCGAGGGGGACATAGTTTTTGGAATGCGTTCGGAGGAGCCAATGCCGTCGAAAAGGTCTCTTTGACAATATCTTCGTGGTTTTTTTGTGGGCTTGTCCCCGGTGCTCCGGGCACATTCGGTACGGCGGCTGCAGTCGTTCCGGCATTCTTCCTGGGTTACCTTCCGATACTGTGGCGAGGCCTCATAGTTGCGAGCTTCACAGGCTTGGCAATAATAAGCTCTTCGGTCTCTGCCTCTACACTAAAACAAGAAGATCCTTCAGTAGTTGTCATTGATGAAGTAGCGGGGTACCTTTTGGCGGTTCTTCTGCTCCCGCAATCTGTGGTAAGTCTTGGGTTAGTGTTCATTTTTTTTAGGCTCTTTGATATATTAAAACCATTCCCCATACGGCAGATTGAACGGAAGGTACGGGGGGGGGTGGGAATAGTACTAGATGATCTGATAGCGGGAATTTTGGCATTTCTTCTTGTGAAAGCTATTCTAGTTCTAGGGCAGGCTGTCTAACTGGATAAAATTTGCCAGGAAAAAGGCACATAAACGGCCCCAGGCATAAGGCTTTGGGCCTAAAGCCAAGGCACGATGAAAATAGACCGAGAAGACCTTTTGCCTTGCTCCTTGCACCTTGAGCCTTTGGCCCATTTTATACCCCGTTTCTGGGGCATTTGCGAATGGCCGATTTTGGATAGATATAGCTCCTATTTGTGAGTATGTACGGCGAAATAATAACCATAGGCGACGAGCTGACCTCGGGTCGCACCCTTAATCTCAATGCCCGATACGCTGCGGGTCGCCTCACGGCCTGCGGTCTGAAAGTTAAGAGGATAACGTCAGTGGGAGACAATTATCCCATGGTCGCAGAAGCTCTCAATAGGGCCATCGGGGAGTCTCGCTTTGTAATAGTCACAGGGGGATTGGGGTCAACGGAAGATGACAGGACAAGTGAGATCGTGGCCAAGGCCCTCCAGCGCCCCCTGTGCCTCGACAGGGACATGTTCCGCCTCATACAGAAGCACGTAAAAGATATGGGGGTCGATCTTACCCCTTCCCTTGAGAAGATGGCGTGGATGCCCGACGGGGCACGGATCCTGAGCCCCGAAGGCCATGCGTGCGGCTTCTGCTTGGTGGAAAAGGGTATCAGGCTGTATTTTCTCCCTGGGGTACCGGAGCAAATGAGGTATCTCCTGGACAGGGTGGTGATACCTGAGCTGCTCAGTCTCTGGCCTACTGAGGCGATCCATACTAGGATAATAAAGGTTTTTGGATTGAGAGAACCTGACCTTTCCGAAATATTCAAACAGATCGAAGATAAGACAGGCCACGTCCTGGTGGGCTTCTATCTCCATTTCCCTGAAATTCACATCACCCTGAGCCTTAAAGGCGAGGATCAGGTCTCCGTTACGGGCGAACTGGAAAGGGTGGACAAAGAGATAAGCGAGTTGCTGGGGCCCTATATATTTGCCAGGGGCGAAGAGACACTGGAAGAGGTGGTGGGCACGCTGCTCCGCGAGGCAGGATTGAAGGTGGCAGTGGCCGAGTCCTGCACCGGTGGGCTTATCGGGCACAGAATCACCGGTGTTGCCGGCAGCAGCGATTATTTCCAGGGGGGGATTATCTGTTACAGTAACAGGGCCAAGGTGAAGTTGCTTGGCGTTAAAGAGGACACCCTGTCTCATCACGGAGCAGTAAGTGATCCTACTGCAAGGCAGATGGCCCTGGGAGTCAGGCGGGCCCTGGAATCAGACCTGGGTATTGCTGTGACAGGCATAGCAGGGCCCAGTAGCGGGACAGAAGAGAAACCTGTGGGGACAGTCTTTATCGGCCTGGCCGCTGGAGGGGAGGTGTTCAGCCGTCAATACCGGTTCTGGGGTGGCAGGGGGCAGATAAAGCTACAAAGTGCCACGATGGCTTTAGACTGGATAAGGAGATATGTCAGAGGCGATCCGTTCCTTCCTGGCGTTTGAACTGCCCGGAGAGATCAAGGAGACTGTGAGGAGAGTGCATCAGGAGCTTGCGGGAAGCCCCCTGGACGTAAAGTGGGTGAGGCCTGCAAATGTCCATCTCACCGTGGTCTTCTTGGGTAACGTAGCCCGGGATGAGCTGGGGCCCCTGGGGGAAGAGGTGAACAGGGTGTGCCTGAAATACGGTCAATTCCAGATCAGGCTGAAAGGTATGGGTGTATTTGGGGGACTCAAGAGCCCCCGGGTATTGTGGCTGGGGCTTACCGGGGATGTTGAAAGGATGGGTTTTTTTCGCGACGCTATTTCCAAACGCATCGCACGGTTTGGGATAAGGCAGGAAAAAAGGCCGTTTCGGCCTCACCTGACCCTTGGGAGATTCAGGAAAGGGGCAAAGGGAGGCGAGCGTCTCAAGGCCGTGCTGGACAAACATGCTGAGCTCAGCAGTCCTATCCATACATTGCATGAGCTAACCTTGTTCAGGAGTGAACTGCGGCCTGACGGGGCCAGATATACAAAGATTGACTCTTGGCAATTGGAGGGCGCCAAATAGTAGGAAGAAGGGCTCTTGGCTTTACAAAACAGCACTGTTCTAGTAGCTTGTAACTTAATCACAAAGGTCGAAAGGGGGTAAACCCATGGACAGGGAAAAGGCGGTCGAGCAGGCTATCTCCCAAATCGAGAGACAGTTTGGCAGGGGCTCCATCATGAAGATGAGTGATAGGGCTGTAATGGACGTCCCGGCCATACCCACGGGGTCTCTTTCCCTCGACATCGCCCTCGGTATAGGCGGCGTGCCAAGGGGACGGGTGGTAGAGATCTTTGGGCCAGAGTCCTCGGGCAAGACAACCCTTGCGCTGCATATCGCTGCGGAGGCCCAGAAGCAAAGCGGAATGGTGGCCTTTATTGATGCGGAACACGCTTTGGACGTCTCGTATGCCAGAAATCTGGGGGTGGATGTTGAAAGTCTTTTAGTGTCACAGCCTGATACGGGAGAGCAGGCCCTGGACATTGCAGAAATCCTTGTACGAAGTGGAGCTATTGATGCATTGGTTATAGATTCGGTTGCCGCCCTTGTACCGCGGGCCGAGATAGAAGGAGAAATGGGTGATCAGCATGTTGGGCTTCAGGCCAGATTGATGAGCCAGGCCCTTAGAAAGCTTACCGGGACAATCAGCAAGTCCCAAACATGTGTAGTATTCATCAATCAGATAAGGATGAAGATAGGAGTGATGTTTGGTAACCCCGAGACCACAACAGGAGGCAATGCCCTCAAGTTCTATGCGACTCAACGCCTTGACATACGGCGGATCGGTGCAATAAAGGAAGGCGATCAGGTGATCGGAAATCGCACAAGGGTGAAAGTGGTAAAGAACAAAATTGCTCCGCCCTTTAAGGAGGCGGAGTTTGACATCGTATATGGAAAGGGCATTTCAAAGGAAGGTGATATATTGGACCTGGGTGTGTCCATGGGCATAGTGGAAAAAAGTGGATCATGGTACTCCTTTGGAGATGAGCGGATCGGCCAGGGCCGGGAGAACGTGAAGCGTTTCCTGGCCGAGCATACTGACATAAGGGATAAGATTGCTGATCTTATCATGGAAAAGAGTGGCCTCAAATCATTAAGAGAGCACAAAGGAGCTGAAGAGTAGAAACCATGAATTTTAGGGAGATTAGAAAGGCATTTATCGAGTATTTCAAAGAAAGGGGCCATGAGGTGGTCCCCAGTTCATCCTTGATTCCCCATGACGATCCAAGCCTGCTGTTCACAAATGCGGGGATGGTTCAGTTCAAGAGGTTGTATCTGGGAGAAGAAAAGAGGTCCTATACCCGTGCAGTGACTTCTCAAAAATGCTTGAGGGCAGGGGGCAAGCACAACGATCTCGAAAATGTAGGCTATACTGCCCGCCATCATACCTTCTTTGAAATGCTGGGAAACTTCTCCTTTGGCGACTATTTCAAGAAGGAGACCATCGAGTGGGCGTGGGACCTTTTGACCAACGGTTTCGGGCTTCCCAAGGAAAAACTGTATGTTTCAATATATAAGGACGACGATGAAGCCTTTGAGATATGGCATAAGGAAATAGGTGTTCCTGAAGATAGGATTGTAAGGTTGGGGGAAAAGGACAATTTCTGGGCCATGGGAGACACAGGGCCCTGTGGTCCTTGCTCTGAGATCCTCATTGATCAGGGTGAAGAGTTGAGCTGTGGTCGCCCGGATTGCGCCCCCGGGTGTGACTGTGACAGGTATCTTGAAATCTGGAACCTGGTTTTTACCCAGTTTGACCGTCAGCCTGACGGCACCCTTGTTCCTCTTCCCAGCCCCAATATTGATACTGGTATGGGTCTGGAAAGGATTGCTGCAGTGGTGCAGGGTGTGAAATCCAATTATGAGACGGATCTATTCAAAGACATCATCGGCGAGGTTGAGAGGTTATCGGGAAAAAACTATGGCCGGCAAGAGAGGCAGGATGTGTCTTTTCGGGTAATCGCCGACCATTCCAGGGCCGTGGCGTTTCTCATAGGTGATGGCGTAATGCCCTCCAATGAGGGGCGGGGTTACGTTCTAAGGAGAATTATCCGCAGAGCGGTCAGATATGGTCAAAATCTTGGCCTGGAGCCGCCCTTCCTCAACAAGGTTTGCCTGAAGGTGATAGATATAATGGGGGAAGATTACCCTGAACTCATTACATCCAGAGAGTTCATAGAAGGGGTGGTCCGCAACGAAGAGAAAAGATTCGCTGATACCCTTCGCTATGGGATCAGGGTGCTGAATGATGAGGTCGAAAAATTGAAGAATACAAAATCCACGGTCATACCTGGAGATGTGGCTTTCAAGCTTTACGATACTTATGGCCTTTCCATAGATATCGTCCAGGACGTGGCCCGGGAGGAGGGGCTTACAGTGGACCTCGATGGCTTTGAAAAGGCCATGGAAGGCAGACGCAAGATGTCCCAGGCCTCGTGGAAGGGCAGTGGAGAAGAGGATATTCCTCCTACTTATAAGAAACTATTCAGCCAGGGGTTTAAGACGCAGTTTACAGGCTATGAGACCCTTTCTGATAACGGAAAGGTAATTGCTCTGGTCTCTGGTGGCAGAGAAGTTAACAGGGCAGGGGCTGGCGCCAACGTGGAGATCGTACTTGACCGGAGTCCATTTTACGGGGAATCTGGAGGTCAGGTAGGAGACAAGGGCATTATCAAGACGGAACAGTGTGTTGTACGAATAGATGATACTCAAAAGATTGCTCAGAATATAATCGTGCACAAAGGCATGGTGGAAAAGGGCGAACTAGGGGTGGGTGAGACCGTGACTGCCGAGGTGGATCCAGAGAAAAGAAAGGCCACGGCCCTTAATCACTCGGCCACCCATTTGCTGCATGCGGCCTTGCGGGATATCCTGGGAGAGCATGTGAAGCAGGCGGGCAGCCTTGTTTCACCGGAGAGGCTTCGCTTTGATTTCAGCCATTTTGCTCAGATCCCCATTGACACTTTACAAGAGGTAGAGCGTTGGGTTAATCGCCGTATCCGTGAAAACTTGCCTGTAAGTATTACGGAAATGGACAGAGAAGAGGCCATGAAAACAGGTGCCATGGCCATTTTTGAGGAGCGCTACGGTGAGCGCGTAAGACTGGTATGTGTGGGGGAAGACGTGAGTAAAGAGCTTTGTGGAGGAACCCATATTTCCCGCACGGGGGATATCGGTCTGTTTCGGATAGTGAGCGAGGGCTCGGTAGGTGCCAACCTGAGGCGCATTGAAGCACTAACCGGTGAGGCAGCTTTAATCCATGATCAGGTCCAGGATCGCCAGCTAAAAGAGATGGCCGAGATGTTGAAAACCACCCCGGATCGTGTGATCGAGCGGGTGAAGGGCCTGACGCAGGACCTTAAAGAAAAGGAAAAGGAGATAGAATCACTCAGGGCGAAGCTTCTCACCAAGAAATCCGAAGATATCATGGCGGATGTGAGGGAAATAAATGGCATAAAGGTCCTTGCCAAGGAGATCGAGGCAGAGTCTCCAAAAGAGCTCAGGGAATCCGCCGACAGGCTGAAGGACAAGCTTCATTCCGGGGTGATAGTGCTTGGTGCAAGGAAAAACGGCAAGGCAATGCTCACTTGTGTGATTACCAAAGACCTCCTTGATAAATTCAAGGCAGGAGATGTTATACGGGTTCTTTCAGAGATAGTAGGCGGAAAGGGGGGCGGTAGGCCTGACATGGCCCAGGGGGGAGGGCCTAAAGCAGAGAAGCTGGCCGAAGCACTAGAGCGAGCTTACAAGCTAGTGGCAGAAAGATAATATTATTTTTTTGCTTGCTTTGCTGCTTCTTTGGCCTTTTGCTCCGCCAGTTTTTCCTCGCAGAGGCTCAGGTACTTGAGGGCTTCGTGGTACTGGCCCAGATCGGGGTAGTTGTGGAGGATATAAAGAAATCTTCCCTTGGCTGCCTTGTACTTCTTTATCTTGTAATAGAACTTTCCAACGTAAAGTTCATGTTCCGCAAGCTCAACAAAACAATCTCTCAGGCGCTTCTCAGCCAATCTGGCATAAGTGTTATCGGGAAATCTTTTTATTAGCCTTTCAAACTCCTCTTTGGCCTTTATTGTATGGGATTGGTCCCTGTCTATTGACCCTATCTGTTTGAAGTGACACATGCCTTTCTGGTATATAACGTAAGGAATTTGAGGGTTTGTGGGATGGAGCCTTTCAAATTCATCATAAGCATCGTAGGCCTCATCGTAAGAGCCTTTTCCGAATAGTGCGTCTGCCAGTTTCAACTCGGCCACAATGGCGTATTTGCTATAGGGGTAACGATCTCTAATCTTCTCAAAGGCATCTATGGCCCTTTGGTAGTTGCCTGATGCCATACTCTCCATACCTTTTTCCATCAGTGCAGCGGGGGCCTCGGGCTCCAGCTCACCGAAAAGTTGGTCATACAGGCTGCAGCTACTGAGGGTTATGGTCATACAAAATAAAAGTATTGCGACTTTGATGAGATTACAGGTTTTTTTCATGGTGCTTCTATTCTTCAAGAAGGATTTGTAATAAAATCCTTCCTCAGCCGTCATTCCCGCGAAAGCCGACTTTATGCACTGCTTTCCAAATACTTTTCTGCTGAGAAGGCAGCAGTTGCTCCCTCCCCTACGGCCGTAGATATTTGCCTCAAATTTTTTGAACGTATATCTCCTGCTGCAAAAACACCTGGGACAGAAGTTTGCATTTCGGCATTGGTTCTTATGAATCCTAACTCGTCAAGGTCCAGCAAGCCTTTTACCATCTGGGTGTTGGGTTCGTAGCCGATAAAGATGAAGACACCTTGCACCTTTAAGGTGCTCATCTTAGATGTCTTTACATTCTTGAGTTCAATGGCTTCCACACCATTTTCTCCCAATATCCTGACAGGTATTGTATTCCAAATTATCTGGACCTTGTCATTGGCCATTGCCCTTTCCTGTAAGATTTTGGTGGCCCTCAATTGGTCACGTCTGTGGATGAGGTATACTCGGGTGGCAAACTTGGTAAGAAACAGGGCCTCTTCTACTGCGGTATCTCCTCCGCCAACCACAGCCACCTCCTGATCTCTATAAAAAGGCCCATCACACGTAGCACAGTACGATACCCCTTTGCCCGTGAGCAGCTGTTCGCCTGGAATGCCCAATTTCCTTGGAGTGGCACCACAGGCAAGGATGATGGCTCTGGCTTTCTCCTCACCCTTGTCAGTTGTCACGGTTTTGGTCTCAGAACTAAATTCGAATCCCAACACCTCTCTCATTTCAATGGGGAGCCCAAAGCCCTCTGCTTGCCTTTTCATCCTGTCCATGAGTTCAAAGCCGGAGATTCCCTCGGGAAAACCAGGATAATTTTCCACCACATCGGTCAGCAGAACCTGGCCTCCTGGCGTCATCTTTTCAAACAGAATAACATCCAATCTTGCTCTTGCGCAGTAAAGGCCCGCAGTGAGGCCTGCGGGCCCTCCTCCAACTATAATGATATCTCTCATCTGAACATCACCCCTTCAAAATAAAACCCCGCCTTTGCCTAAGGCCAAGTCGGGGCCGAGAGAATTTGCATCGAAATGCGTGACTCAAAGGTCTAGAGAAAATCACAGAAGCTTCTTCAATTCTTCCTCGATAGCGCTTTTTGGTTGTGCACCTACGATGGTCTGGGCAACTTGGCCGTCTTTGAAAAGTATCAATGTTGGAATTGCCCTGATCCCGAATTTAGCAGGGGTCTGTCGGTTTTCATCCACATTCATCTTTCCTATTTTTATTTTGCCTTCGTATTCCTTGGCCAGCTCTTCCACAACGGGACCCACCATCTTGCAAGGGCCGCACCATTCAGCCCAAAAATCAACCATAGCTGGAATATTCGACTTCAGGATTTCTTGTTCAAAGTTTTCATCCGTAACCTGGAGTATATCTCCCATGCTTCAACTCCTTTCCCATCTCCAAATGAATTTTACTCAAGTTAATGGCTCAAGAGATAGTTGTCAACAATTCGCTCGCTTCCCGGGACTGTGGAAAATCCTAGTTCTCTTCAACAAATTTTTTCAGGTTATTAATTATTCGGGGAGGTACAGGGCCAGATTGAGCATACAGGTTAAGCAGCTCTTTAGAGATCTTGAGTTCTTCTTCCAGTTTTCCCCAATCTATACCTTTTTCTTCAATTTGTTTCAGGATTTGGGCCAATTCTTGGCTTTCCATATTTGGAGACCTCCTTATTTTTTCTCGGGTTTGGGGGCAACATCGGGTGGATAGAGAAACTTCGGATCCATATCATATGTCCAGGGTAATCCCCACCACTGCCATCCATAGTGTCTTCTGTGATTATATCCAAAAATCTTATTTCTTTTCGCTAGTTGCCGATAGAATTTGTTCTTGTTCTCGTCCTTAAAAGAGGGAAATAGTGGTCCCTCAAAACCATCCTCAACATCAAATACATGTTTGAAACCCGCCTCCATGAGCTCTTTGGCAGCTAAAGAGCTACGGGTGCCGTCTCTGCCTATGATAAGGAGGTTGTCTGTTTTCTTGAATACTTTGCTAATCTCTCGGACAAAGTCCTTGTTTTTTACGTTGGCCAGATAGCTAAACTTCTCGCCGCTTCTTCCCAAGGTATTGGTATAAAACATGTATGGGAATGAATATGCTCCTACTGGGTGACCCACGAATTGATACTCAGCCCTGGTGCGAATATCTATCAAATAGGTATCAGGCACCGTATTGAGCATGTCATAGGCTTCAATACTCAAGATCTTCTTGGGGCCCTGGGCCCAGGCCTTTTTTTCGCCCGCGGCCAAAAGACCGACCACAAGCAGATAAGAAACCACCACCAACACCGTGAGAGCGAATGACTTGGTAAACATTAAATCTAAATATCTAGGGCGTTCCATATTAACCACCGCTTTACCGCTTTTCCATAGATTCTTTGGAATTCATCAAGTTATCAGAAAGGCCCGAAAGCACATTCAAGTATACCACAATGATAACAATTTTTATTAATCCATGGCCCTTTTCATTGTCAACGGAAAAATAGGCATGGGTGTTGATACTCGTTGACAGGTTTTCAAATGATCTTTAATCTCTTTAGGCACTTCCACTCAACCTTTGGTTAAACTTTATAACAGGAGGATAAAATGGCTTCTAGCCGTGTGTATTTCAGTGACCTGAGGACCACTGTCAAGGAGAACCTTTTTGCAAAGCTTGCTCGCTTACTGGACCGGGCAGGCATAGAGGATGTGGTTCCGAATCACGGCCTCGTGGCCATAAAGCTTCATTTCGGCGAGAAGGGAAACACGGCCTTCATCAGGCCCATATTTCTCCGGGAGGTAGTTGAGAAAGTAAAAGAGCTTGGGGCAAGTCCCTTCCTGACCGACAGCAACACCCTGTATGCCGGTACTAGGGGGGACAGTGTTTCCCATATTACCACCGCCCTTGAAAACGGATTTGCATATGCTGTCATCAATGCTCCGGTGATTATTGCAGATGGGCTCAGGGGGGCCTCTTACGCCGAGGTGCAGGTAAACGGAGAGTATATAAAGACGGCTTACATAGGCAAGGATATTGTGGAAGCAGATGCTTTTCTGAGCGTAGCCCATTTTAAAGGGCACGAACTGGCGGGCTTCGGCGGCACAATAAAGAACGTGGGGATGGGCTGTGCTGCGAGAAGGGGCAAGCTTGAACAACACTCTGATATGTCCCCCAAGGTAAAGAGGAAAAAGTGTGTGGGCTGTGGTGATTGCGTAGCGCACTGCTCCCAGGGGGCCATAACCATAGTAGACAAGAAGGCCAGGATAGATGAGGCCAAATGCATAGGTTGTGGTGAGTGCATCATCGTGTGCCCAAATAAGGCCATTGATATAAGGTGGTCACAGGACGTGGAACTATTTCAGAAAAAAATGGTCGAGTACACAGCGGCGGTCCTCAAAGGTAAAGAGAAGCGCTCTTTATTTGTCAACTTCCTCACTGCCATATCTCCTGCCTGTGACTGCTATGGACACAGCGATGCCCCTATCGTGCATGATATTGGAATAGTGGCCTCTAGGGATCCTGTCGCCATTGATCAGGCCTCAGTAGATCTGGTAAACAGTCAAAGGGCTGCAGAAGGCTCCTGCATATCGAAGGGAGGGGAGCCAGGGGAAGACAAGTTTAGAGCCATTTATCCCAGGATTGATTGGGCCATACAGCTCGAATATGCAGAAAGGCTAGGGCTGGGGTCCCGTGAGTACGAGTTAATTAAGATATAACTCATAACTCCTAACTTCTAACTCATAACTTTATTTTCCATGATCGTCGCAGAGTCTCTCACAAAATACTACGGTCTCAAGCTCGCCATAGAGGACATATCTTTTGAGATAAGACGCGGTGAGATCGTGGGGTTACTGGGCCCCAACGGCGCGGGCAAGACTACCATACTCAGGATCCTCACCTGCTTCATGCCCCCCTCTGAAGGGAGCGCAAGGATCGACGGCCTGGAGACGAGGACGCAGAGCCTCCAGGTGAGAGAAAGAATCGGATTCCTGCCCGAAAGCGTACCCCTTTATCATGATC
>JALVSJ010000201.1 GCA_027024445.1 Desulfobacterales bacterium | reverse complement strand
CCTTTATAACAATGTAATATGGCTAAATCCGGTGTGGTGGCTACCTGGGTATAAATCTCTAATGCCTCGTAAGGAATGATTAGCTCTCACGCTGAGAGAGATATTGTCCTCTCCCGCCACCAAAAATTATAGTAAAAGATGTAAAGAGATGAAGTTTTTAAAATCTGTAGTCTGATTGTTGAATTTATCGTAGCTCCTGGATATCCGAAGTTTTCCCTCGGTAGCTTCTCCTTCCGCTTTTCGGAAATACCGTTGGATTAACTTTGATCTCTGGAATTAGGAGTTGCGACTATCGATAATCGGAAATAGGGTGAATTTTACAGTATTTCCAGAACGCAGAATAGGAGTTAGGCATCATGGCAGAAAGTAAGCCATCTTTTCGAGAATGTTTAAATAATGCTCTGGCGGTGTGCGAACTGCCTGAAGTGTCAGTCGAAAGTCACAGGTGGGAACTCTCGAGGTCTAATCCCGGGATAGCCTTGTTAAGCCTGAATCAAAAAGTATACCGCCTGGTAGATAGGAACACTCTGGAATTGGGTTTTTCTGAATGGCTCTTGGGAGCTCGTTACTGTCAGGACCTTCTGGAGGACAATAATAGGCTTTCGGGCATTGATTCAACGACCAGGATGAAAATTACTGATAAAGCCACGGAAGGCCGTTTCTACGTGGTTCTTTATGAGGATTTTACGGATCCTGAGGGAGAACACTTACCGCTTTTTACTGTTTTCAAAGATCCGGACGGCCATGATTACGTGCTCGAACTCAATGTTCAAAATATTGGTAGGAATCAGCTTTTTTCGCTGCTTCTTGCCTATGCGCTGTCTGTTTCGAACTATCCGTTTTCACTATCCAAGTATGACACCCTGGGTGACTATCTGAAGCTCGGTGCTCCATCGATCGTGCAGCGTCACAGCACGGAGATGGTCAAAAAGCACCTCGCAAAAAAGGTTGTGCTTAACAGGGATTTATGTACTCAGTGCTTTAGATGTGTTCCTGCCTGCAGCGAACTTAAAGCTACCCCGACCCCCGAAGGTATGAGGTTGCTTGGGCCTGCGGAAGATCACTGCACCAATTGTGGCCTCTGCCAGAAAAGATGCCCTTACCTGACACCTCACCTGAAAGATGAACTACCTACTACTTTTTATCCTGATATGCCGCTCTATCAAGGAGGGGAGTGCCTGATACTAGGGGGAGAAATAGGGGCGGAGTTCAGTAAATGGCTTAGCAAAGAATCGAAAAATATCGAAAACTTTCCGTTTCAAATAAATCAGATATATACGGGTGACTCAATTGCCCTGGACGATGGTCAGGCTAAGTGTCGGATAGACCAAAAAGAAATTGTCCCGGTCTCTGCTGACTATGAATCCAAAAGACCTCTTCTCGCAACTAGGGCACTTTTCCCAGGAAATAATGGAGAAAGTGAAAAGGTAATCATACGCCAGGAAGCAAATGTCGCGGTTCTCCTCCATACCAAGGAAGGTCACATAGAAATGGACATGGTATCCGAGGTTCAACTTGCTGGGGCGAGAGTAATCGGGGTTGTGGACCAGCTCAAACGTTCATCTATTACAGCGACAAATAAAGCACTACAAAGAATGGCCGATCTTGGTCTTGTTGCGGAAGGTGATAACCTTGACAATCTCGTGTCCAAGGGAAAGGTTGATATCGTTTTAACACCATATCTGAAAGCCGTTTCCAGGCAAGTCCAGACCATGTTTCTGGAGCTTACCGGGGGCGTTAGCAGGGTTATGGCGCCTAATATTATTCAAGCTT
>JALVSJ010000200.1 GCA_027024445.1 Desulfobacterales bacterium | reverse complement strand
CGCTTGCTTTAACTGCCTTCTCTCGCCCCTCAATAATCAAGTTGAAGGATCTTTCTATGGATCTGAACTCGGTCTTCAGGCCTCTTCGCGTGGGAGAATGAATAAATGAACGCAACACAGTCTGGTATTCTTCTATTTCTCTAATGAAGTCCCTTAAAGAATTTCTGTAGTTTTCATCTGACAGGCTTACGGGCCCATCAGGAAGAGCCTTTACAGAGGACTCCAGGCGTTTTTCACACTGGAATAATTTTTGAGCATATTTTGAGGCCTTATTAACATAATCAGACCTGAGCACTGCCCTAAAGTTGCTTTGTACTCCAAGGTCTCTAAACCCCGAACCCGGTTTGTTCAAAGCAGGTGTTTTCTCCGCAGCGCCACGGGGGCCACTTTTCACTCCCTGGTCGGTAAACCCCCTATGCTCTGCCGCGCACAATACGTGTGAAACAGCAAAGTGTAGCAACAATAAGGCCGTCAAGCACATGCCGGGTATCCTTCGCCCTCTTAACCTACACCTTGAATCTAGGCTAGCAGAGGTAATCACTCAGAATCCTCCAACTATCATTTCCTCTTCATGGGCAATACTTCCATGGAAGCCAAGCCTAGCCATCTTCGAAGATTTCATGGAGCACATCTACATGAACAATGTGAAACGGGCTTTCCGGGAAAGGACATTGGTCGCCCATCCCCCTGGACCTGCCTATGCGATACCCAGGTATATAAAAACGAGGTGCATATGGTTACTCGGCTGTCTTGCCTCGCATTGGGAAGAGGTACCTGGCAGCACATTGGCGCACCGCCTCGTTCGGATCATTCAGACTCTCATGAAGCACCTCTAGCGCCCTTTCATTTCCAATCTCACCCAGCAGTTGGCATATCCATAACCTTCTTAGTGTTCGGGGATACTCAGAGGAAAAATCTCTATAAGCCTTAATGAGATCTGGTACAGCCTCCTCCCCCAGCTTTTTCAATGCACCCATCGCAATCCTGCGCGTTTCCGGATCTTCTTCAGGTTCGAGGGCAGCCAAAAGGACAGGAACAACCCTGGTGTCGTCAAAGCCGGCCAGCGCCTCAATTGCAGCCTCATGTGTGTCTGGATATTTCGATGCACCAATAAGGGCCGGGAGGGCAGAGGGCTCCCCGATCCTGCCAAGGGCCTTTGCAGACATTTCCCGACCCATCCAATCCACATCCATAAGTTCCAGTGTCTTGATCAGGACAGGAACTGCCACTGGGTCCCCTAAACTTCCAAGTGCAGGGATAATCCACGCCCAAAGGCCTGTCCGCTCTGAGAACTCTCGCTCAAGGGCATCAATCAAAACGGGCAATGCCCTCTTGTCACCTATCTGGCAGAGCTTTTTTATTCCACGAGATCTTTCCTTGGTTATTGGCGACCGAGATAGTCTCATGGCATGTTCGAATTCACACTCCTTCGCGCAGCCTGCTTCAATCTTTTCAATGCCAACGGCCACCATCTGATGATCCCGAATACACTGCTGCATGCATTGCCACAATTCCGTCTCTTCTCTGGAAAGGACCACCACGGAACCTTTAGAGCGAGCCTCCAAAGGAGGGTATTTACTCACTTCCCTGAAATCCTGTGCCCTTGCCACGAGGGGGAACACTAACAGGAAAAGAAGGATTCCGTAGATAGTGACTCTGAACAAAGAGGTGAAATTCACCCCCCTCCAACTCCACATTTAGCAACTACCTCTATTTTCTTCTTTTTCTTCGAAAACCAAGCGGCCACACTGCCCCTGGGATAGGGACGGTAGTAGCGCCACTCATTAGGATTATCAGAGCAACCTACATGCCAATGGGAAAGCAGATCAGCGCGAGACGACCGACTCAATCTTTGTTTGTCTTAACTAACTGAAATAGCAGAGGTTTTTGAGAAAAAGGGAATGGCCGACTGTTCGTCCATCTTTTGAACACATATAAGATCTCATGAACCGAAGGGTGTAACTGGCTGTTATCGTGCAGCCAAATTGGCTGATAACAGCCAATTCTGAGCCCCCCGGCCACAAGTTCCTGTATCCGCTTTACCCTACCCAGGTCTTACCACAGCAGCCAACCACCCAAATTCCTGATATTTCAATAGGTTATAGCTATAGAAGTAGCTAACTCGATTTCTATCTCTCCTGTCCCCCTCCCCTGGCACACTGTTTGCCACAGGTACAACCAGGATCCTCCTAGGGGGGTGAATCAGGAATTCCCAAAGGGCCGGGTATTGGTCTGAGGCAGATGATGCAAATGATCAAGCTTGAGGATGTCACAAAGCAATTCAAAGGCACTTCTATCAAAGCAGCAGATGGCGTCTCGGTCAGCATTGAAAAAGGTGAATTTGTTGTGGTGAGGGGCCCCAGCGGCAGTGGCAAATCCACGTTCCTTAATCTGATAGCAGGGCTTATAACGCCTGAGTCGGGCTCAATACTCATAGACGGTCGAGCCCCAAGGGGTAGACGACAGTGGGCACAGGTAAGGGCCACGAAGATCGGATTCATTTTTCAGTCATTCAATCTTATCCCTACCCTTACGGCCCTTGAAAATGTCCAGGTGCCTATGCTTGGAACAATAAAAGGGGCCGGGAAAAGGATGGCCAGGGCCCGAGAATTGTTAGAACAGGTTGGCCTTCAGCACAGAATGGCTCACCGCCCCTGTGAGCTCTCCGGGGGTGAATGCCAGAGGGTAGCCATAGCCCGGGGCCTTGCCAATTCACCCCTGATTATCCTCGCTGATGAGCCCACCGGCAACCTGGATTCCGAAACCTCCTCTGCAATAATGGAGCTGATTAAGAGCATTCATGACTCCCGCGACAGGACCATAGTAATGGCAACACATGAGGCCCGGTTTATCCCTTACGCAACCAGGGTTATCTCATATCAAGACGGAAGGATAATCAAGGACAGCATCACAAACAATTCACCCATGAGTGGCACATTATGAACTCTTTGCACGTCTCAATAAAAAACCTCAAGAATCGTCCCTTGAGAAGCTCCTTTACAGTTCTAGCAATTGGGATGGCTACCGCGGCGTTTCTTTGTTTTATAGGGCTCTCGAGAGGTATTGAAAAAGCATGGACAGAGGCGCTTGTCAAAAGAAATACCCATATTGTTGGGACGCCAAAGGGAGCGGTAGACGTCCTTAATGGCTCTATCGACGAATCTGTCGTGGGCGAAATGGTAAAGACAAGAGGTATTGTTGACGCCTCAGGTGAACTACTGGACCTTATTGGGACCGATGATGGTCAGATGATCCTTGCTGTGGGATGGCCCCTGGGTGGTTTCTTGTGGCAGAGCATGAGGCTGGAAAAAGGTGAGCTTCCATCAACCACCGCATTGAATCCCGTTGTGCTGGGCCACAACATCAGTATTGCTCTTGGCCTTGATGTGGGCGACAGGCTCCTGCTGAGGGGCCGTAATTTTACCGTGAAGGGGATATCAAAGCAAGGCGATCCAATCAGAAACAATGCGGTGGTTATGCCCTTAAAGGTATTGCAGATATTGACTAATCGGCACGGCAAGGTCGGCATTGTAAATTTCCAATTGGCTCATCCCTATGACAAGAGGAAAGTGGACCGAATAATGTCACTGCTCAGTGCTAAGTTTCCTGAATATGCGTTTGTTAGAACTGACCAAGTGGCCAACAGCAACAAGATAGTGCGGGTATTCAGGGCCATGGCATGGGGTGTTTCCACAATAGCATTATTCATCGCTGTCATCGTCATTCTGAATACTTTACTCCTGTCAGTTCTGGAGAGGACTAAGGACATAGCCATCCTCAATGCCATGGGCTGGAGCGCAAGGAGGATACTTTCCATGGTCCTCACAGAGGGCCTTTTACTTGCGGGAGCCGGAGGATGTGTTGGCGTGGTGTTAGGTATTCTGGGTGTGAAATGGCTCAATACCTGCGAACAACTGAGGGGGCTCATATACCCCCGCATTGATATAGTGCTTCTCATCGAGGTAGCACTTGCTACTGCGATCCTTGGTCTATTTGGTAGCCTTTATCCAGCCATGAGGGCCGTGACCCTGGAGCCAGCAACGGCCCTGAGACATGAATAGTCCTGTGGCGCCCGACTAAATGGAGGGACTAATAGCCTGGAGTTAATTCTTTAAGGAGGACAACTCAAAAATGATAACTACTCAGATTATGGCTGCAAGGCCTCTGGCACATGAAGATGCCTGGCAAATGGAAAAGACTTCTGGTCGGATTGCCTGGTGGTTTTGTCAAGGTTACTTCCGAAAACAGAATGCCCCCCCGACTAACTTTGTCATCTGCTTCTTTCACGGTTATGATTTCGATGAAAGCGATGAATCCCACAATTACTTGTTTATCTCCCTAACAGAGCCAGGCCTCCCGGAACAGCGCCTTACATGCCGTGTGGACCAGGTTTTCATAGATACCTTTCACAAGGAACTGGCCTCCGGGAAAATCAATTTGGGTATTCTTGACCACTTCATGGCCGAAGCCATTCTCAAAGAGGCAACAGAGTATGGCCTTCCCGACCACTTTGAGCTGGTTGCGCCACCGACCATTGACAATACCAGCGGATGGCATATCCAGTGGGACGATTTTAGGCTCATTTGGAAAGGGAGTCGGATAAACTTCCATTTCAAGGAACCCAATGCACAAGTGCCAGTGTACTTCGAGCTATCTAGCGAAAACCCGGCCCTCGACCTAACCACTATGAATATTCCCAGGCTGGAGAACACTTCTTATCTCACCTTCCCGAGGATGAAACTGAGAGGCCTGATGGGAGGAGAAACCATTACAGGACAAGCCTGGTTTGACTATCAGGATACAGACCCGTCAGAGATTGTTCTTGAAAAATTTGGTAAACAATCCCGGCTCATAGGATGGGAGTGGTTTGCCTTTAACTTTGAAGATGGCTCTGATTGGCTGCTACAGCAGTACCGCGACATGAAGACCAAAGAGGTGCTTGATAAATATGCCGTAATTGTGCAGCCTGGAAAGCCCCCTCTTGTAATAAGAGACTTTATTGCTGAACCCCTTTCGTACTGGGTCAGTCCCTTTCGCCACATTCGCTATCCTATTGCATGGCGAATCCGTATCCCCCAACAAGCTGCTGAGATAGAATTTTTCCCCGATTCCCCGGATCGTGAGATTCCTATGATAGGTTATATGCGGGCGGTGTGGGAGGGAGACGGAGAGGTCGAAGGGAATTGGCAACAGCGCGAAATAAAAGGTAGAGGGCACGTAGAGCTCAGCGGGTATGGATATATATTTGATTTCAAGCAATACACAAAGGTCTTTGTAGAACGGATAGATGCCCTCATTGAAGATTTTTTCCCAAGGCAATTTGATGAGAATTCCCTTGAGAGCTTTGTTGGAAAACCTGTGTGGCAACATGATCCTGAAACGTTGACAGAAGCATTGAGCACTCCTGTATGGGACCTCCTTGATCGGGGAGGGAAACACTGGAGGCCCATGTTGGGTCTCTTTCTCCTGGAAACACTCGGGGTGCCCACCGAGCCATACGAATCTCTCCTTGCAAATGTGATAGAACTTAACCACACAGGTGCACTGATTATTGATGATATTGAAGACGAATCTCTCATCCGCCGGGGAGAAGAATGTGTTCACCTCCGTTATGGGACAGATGTGGCGATCAATGCTGGAACTGTATTGTACTTTCTGCCCTATCTGATCCTG
>JALVSJ010000199.1 GCA_027024445.1 Desulfobacterales bacterium | reverse complement strand
GGTTGATGTCTGCATCTCGATGCCATCTTCCATATACATCATGGCCCCCGCCTCGGCCCTAATACCCTCGCCCGGGTCCAGCTCCACCTCAACAATCTGCATATCATCGCCGTATATCTTGTAATCAATTACATCTGCCATGTCCCTGCTCCTTTTCTTTATTCCTGACCTTTTAGGCCGATCCTATCAGCCACCTCACGCATGCCCATTATAGTATCGGTAATTAACTCGGAAAGCTCCACCCCCAACATCTCTGCACCCTTTTCAATGATAGAACGATCCACCCCAGCCGCGAAACGCTTTTCTTTCCATTTTTTCTTGATGGATTTTGCCTTGAGGTCCATTACGCTCCTCGAGGGTCTGACCAGGGCAGCGGCGACAATCAGCCCTGTCAGCTCATCAATTGCATATAAGGCTTTTTCCAGTTTGCTCTCGGGCTTTACATCCGAGCATATACCCCATCCATGGCTGATGACCGCCCTTATATATTCCTCGGGCCATCCTTCTTCGCGCAGGATCTCTTCGGACTTCTTGCAATGCTGATCAGGGTACTGTTCATAGTCCAGATCATGCACCAAGCCAATGACCCCCCACTTTTCCTCATCTTCTCCCCATTTTCGAGCAAGGTATCGCATGACACCTTCCACAGCTAAAGCATGTTTTATCAAGCTTTCATTCTTGTTGTATCTCGTCAGCAATTCATATGCCTGCTCACGCGTGGGAACGTTCTCATTCATTTTCCCGCCTCCTTTCTCCCGTCTATAAACGCTAAGGAGTTATCAATTTCACAGTCGGAAAGTAGGTTCTATATCTCGAGATATCTCTTGTAATTAATTCCAAGTCCAGTACAGCAGCGTGTGCGCCTATGTAAAAATCCGGTAAAGGCGATCTCTTAGTTCCTCTTCTTTTTCTATACCTCAAAAATGCCTTTCCGGCCAAGAACAATGCTTCCTTTGGAATTTCTAGCATTTGAAATCCTGCCTTTCCTACGGCAGCTTCCAGTTCCTCAATCAGATCAAAAGCTATGGACACTTCAGTGTAAATAATGGGATTAATATACAGGGGACCGTTGTCCAAGCAAGTTTCCAGGGTAATCTCCGACCACTCTGCCCAACGAGGATCATCTGTGAAGACATCCAGAATAACATTCGAATCCACTAGGACTCCTTTCATTTCTCGCCTCTTGTAAGGGCCATAATCTCATCAGTTGTCATCTTAACAGTAGCTATCCCTCTCAGCCTTCTAAAATGCCGATTTTTCCTCCCCTGTGTTTTTGCCTTGACCAAGTACACACGTCCCTTGTCCTCCTTGAACACGACCTCACAGCCCGGAGTGATCCCTAATTTCCTTCTGATATCCTGAGGAATGGTAACTTGCCCCTTCACTGTGACTCGCATGGTCACACCTCCAAGTATATGTATTACCAGTAATACTATTACATTCTGCTACCTACTTGTCAACTATCCTGTAGTTGCAAAAACGGCTCAGCCCGACAGCCAGGCTGTGAGGTCTTATGTTATGGGTTTACGTGCAAGGCGATGGAGTTGACAAATCTAGTGGTGACGTGTATCGAAGCTTGTAGATTCCTTAGCAAAAAGAGAGAAATATTGTTATCCTGCAGTCACATACTCGTCTTGCATGCAATTGTTTAGCATGCTTCGGAGCATAATAAGGGCCACAAAGAACCTGGCAACAATATGCTCCTGATAAAGCTCCTCTTGGGTTATGAGTAAAATCGACTTTTCTATTTCCAGAGGTTACAGCCCTGGTATAAT
>JALVSJ010000198.1 GCA_027024445.1 Desulfobacterales bacterium | reverse complement strand
ACATGGAAAGAGACATGATATTTATGCAAACCCTTTTAATGGCCAAAAGGCTCCTATTCCACGCCATCCTGAAATAAAGGAAAGTCTCTGTAAGTTGATAAAAAGACAACTTGGCATTTCAGAGAAATGAAGGAGATGCTCTCTTATACCGTTAATACCAGTTTTCCCACCGTGTTCCCTGATTCCAGGTCTTTGTGAGCTTTGGCTACTTCCTCAAATGGATAAGATGTGACAGGCATGGGAGGCAAGAGCCCTTTGGCGTCCCAGCGCACAAGTTGGCGCATTATATCTCTGAAAAGAGCAACGTGCTCAAAGAGATAGATCAGGTTGAAACCAGCGACGGTTTTGTTCTGGGAGGTAAGATCAAAGGGGCTGAACCGAGGTGTCTTGAGATAGTACCACATGAGTTTAGGGAGATTCTTTTTCCCAGAGCTTGAAAACATTGAGGCAAATCCATAAATCAGGAGCCGTCCCGTGGGCCTCAGATGGGAAAAAGAGCCCATGAGGGTGCTGGCACCGTTTGCATCAAGAATAAGGTCATAACCTTCTGGGTTTATTTCTTCAGCCTTCTTCCAAATATCTTCAGCGGACTTGTCTATGATATGGTCTGCTCCTGCGCGGGCGGCTGGGTCCTTCTTCCTGCCACTACCCACTACACCTACCACCATATTCCCGTTCAAACGGAGCAGATGCAGCAATGCCGTACCCACGCCTCCTGCAGCAGAATGGACCAACACCTTGTCAGAAGGTTTCAGATGGCCAACTTCGTGCAAGGCGTAGTAGGCTGTAAGATAGGCAACTGGAAAGGTGGCACCTCTTTCAAAATTCCAGCCCTGCGGCAGTGGCCACAAGTATTCCGAAGGGCAGTTAATGATAGTGGAATACCCACCAAAGCGTGTTGCACCGAATACCTTGTCACCTGGTTTGAATTCTTCCACTCCTTGGCCCACTTCGTTAACGACTCCGGAAAATTCCAGGCCAGGGCAAAGAGGGTAAAGACCCTTGGCAGCGCCATAGAGGCCCAATCGGACAGCAATGTCGGCAAAATTAATACCGCAAGCTGCCACCCGGACTTGAACCTGTCCTGCGCCAGGAGGATCAATAGGCGTTTCCTTAATCATCAGGGCCCGGTGAGGACCGGGCCTTTCCACTATTATCTGTCTTCTCATGGGGGACATTTTTTAGTTCTCATTGGCGAGGGAGCCTGAATCAGCCCCGGTCAGTTCTCTTATCCATTTGCGCAACAGGCCATCCTGAATCTCATTGCGGAGCTGAGGGACATTGCCGGTAGAAAGTGCGGGAAGCAACCAATCCAGGGCCCTCCTTACATCTTCCACGGTGACGATTATCCCCTTCTCCGTATACATCTGGTCGCGGTACTGCAGTGTGCTTTCCGCGAGCAGTGTTGAAAGTCGTTTTGCGGAGTGTCCTGCAGATTGATTACGGGTCATTAGCTGTTGGAAAAGTTCTTGAATCCCTTTAGATTCGTTTTTGTCCAAGATCGATCACCCCCAAATATGAAAGGAATACTGGAATAGTGGAATGTTGGAATCCTGGGTCAGTAAGAAGAAAATCTATCAAATTGGATCCTTCCCTGACCTGTAACCCATTATTCCATTATTCCAATATTCCATTGTCTATTATTTTTCTTACACCTTTCCTCCCTGAACCAATCGGGCGAAATGCTCAAATGACCGGTCCCAGGTAGCCTCGGCATCTTTCGGAAAGCAGCACCCGGGTAACTGCCTCATGTTTAAGTGATAGGAGATGCACTCGCAAC
>JALVSJ010000197.1 GCA_027024445.1 Desulfobacterales bacterium | reverse complement strand
TTTCAGCCTTCCGTATTCGCTCCATTCTTCTTACTTCTGACTCCTGTCTCCTTGATTCTTGCCCCAAAATCAGCAGCATATTAAGGCGTCCCCTGTTGGCACGTACCGAACTGGAAAGAATTAAATGCCATGACGACTAAAAAGGGGCCAAACTCTTGTGAGAGCTTGCCCCTTTTATTTAAAGCTAGTCAGAAACGTACCCTTTAAATGTCATAGTAAAGTGCGAACTCCCATGGATGGGGCCTCAGCTCCACAGCTATCACTTCATTTTCCATCTTGTATGAAATCCACGTCTCAATTACATCAGGTGTGAAAACGTCTCCCTTCAGAAGGTAATCATGATCCTTCTCCAGGGCCTGCAGTGCCTCCCTGAGCGAGCCCGGGGTCTGAGGCACTTTAGCCAGTTCCTCAGGAGGTAGATCATAAATGTCTTTGTCAAGGGGCTCACCCGGATCAATCTTGTTCTGAATACCGTCAATGATCGCCATCAGCATTGCCGAGAAGGCCAGGTACGGATTACAACTGGGATCAGGACAACGGAACTCCAATCTCTTTGCCTTTGGCGAGGGAGAATAAAGAGGTATCCTTACCCCGGCGCTTCGGTTTCTTCTGGAGTAGGCCAGGTTAACGGGGGCCTCAAAACCAGGCACCAGTCTCTTGTAGCTGTTGGTAGTCGGATTGGTAAATGCTAACAGAGAAGGCGCGTGCTTTAGCAACCCGCCTATGGCATACATGGCCGTTTCGGAAAGGCCTGCATACCCATCACCAAAGAACAGGTTCTCTCCTTCCTTCCACAGGGAAACATGCACATGCATGCCCGTTCCATTGTCATTGAACAAGGGTTTGGGCATAAAGGTCACTGTCTTGTTGTATTTCTTGGCCGTGTTCTTGATGACGTACTTATACTTCAACAGATTGTCTGCCATTTGCACCAGGGGAGCAAAACGCATATCGATCTCCGCCTGCCCGCCCGTTGCCACCTCGTGGTGCTGAGCCTCGATCAGCACGCCGATCTTCTCCATCGTCAACATCATCTCGCTGCGCAGATCCTGCATCGTATCTGTGGGGGGTACAGGGAAATAGCCTTCCTTGTATCTGGGCTTGTATCCGAGGTTCGGGTTTTCTTCTCTCCCCGAATTCCATCTTCCCTCGATGGAATCAATGAAATAATATCCCTCGTGCTCGTTCTGATCAAAGCGAATATCATCAAACACGAAAAACTCTGCCTCTGGCCCAAAATATGCGGTGTCCCCAATACCCGTGCTCTTGAGATAGTTCTCTGCCTTCCTGGCTATATTCCTGGGATCCCTGGTATAATCTTCACCTGTAACCGGGTCACAAATATTACAGACGAACACCAATGTCTTTGCAGAGAAAAAGGGATCAACGAAGGCCGTCTCAGGAACCGGTTTAACAAGCATGTCCGACTCGTTGATACTCTGCCACCCGCGTATGCTGGAGCCGTCAAACCCCACACCTTCAGAAAAGGTGTCCTCGGTTATCTCCCGTGCTGGTACGGAAAAGTGTTGCCACAGGCCGGGGAAATCCATGAACCGAAGATCGACGACCTCTATTCCTTCCTTCTTGATAAAATCCACTGCATCCTTCTCTGTCTTTAATTGAAGCATCTCTTTCCTCCTTAAATTTTTATTATGAGAAATGCATCCGCCCCTTTTTCTCTCTAACTGTGTGCAACCTCATCAAACACCCGGCAGTTTAACCGCCCTCCTGGTATTTCCCTGCCCGCCGTAGTCATTATATAAGCGAGGAGGGGTCTTTGTGCTGC
>JALVSJ010000196.1:2087-16309 GCA_027024445.1 Desulfobacterales bacterium | reverse complement strand
GCAAGAAGTTCCGGTGAAAGCTCCTGAAATGCGCCTTTTCTTATGGCCTCAGCTATCAACAGGGGCTGGTCTAGCCTCAGCTTGGACGCCCACACCCCATCAGTGGTCAGGGAATCGGTTTCGTCCACAAAGCCTGTTTCCTTGAGAAACCTTAAGTGCCTCTTGAAACTCAGCCATAATCCACCTTCTATGCGGTCCAGCTCCATTGCCAAGCCCCTGAACTCTTTAAGGAGCCATTTAAGGGGGCCTTTACGTGCGTGATGGCAGGTACGGTAGTGTTCACAGTCCTCACATGGCAATTGCGCCAGCCTTTTGCTAATCTCTTCTTTTGATCCACGCACCTCTACCTCTGGTTCGCTGGGTTCACCAAAGAACACCTCCAGGGGCCGGAGCGAGTCTCTATCTACAGTCTCAAAAATCAGACGAAGTTTTTCTTTTGGCAGTTCATGCGAGACCTCAATCCGTTGGTCAAAGATGTGCTTTATCTGGTTTAGATCGACTTTGCGAAGCCTGAGGCTTTTTTTCCTGACTGTCTTTGTCTTGCCCAAGTTGTAGGCCACACAAACCAATCTACTATCTTCAACCTGAATATCATACAGCGCATAGAGACTGCCGTTCTTATGCATGAACAGTCGTCCGGGTGTTAACAGGGGCTTAAAGGCTTGTAGCTTTCTCTCATACTGTAAGGTCTTATCGAGTCGTTTTGCTTCCCGCAGAAGGTCTGATCTCTTTTGTATGTTTTCCAGTATCTCGTATGGATCAGCAGTATCGCACCGGCCTCTGGGGAGAATGTTTTTCAATTGGTTTATCAGGGTGTCCCATTGCCCTGTCAGATATGAGCCGTAACGCTTTTGCTGGTAAGTGGCAAAAGAAAGTTCTAACAGCGATTTTACCTCTTCAGGCTTATGGGACAGCAGCAGATTGAGAACCATAGAAAAATTAATATGGATCTGGCTGTTTATGGGCTCAGGTGGGGAATCCTTTAGTTCAAAAATCAACTGGGGATCCTGATGAAGCCCCGGGACCACCAGGGCAAAGCCTATTTGGTCTTTCCCCCTTCTGCCCGCCCTTCCGATCATTTGGTGCAAATCGGTGGCGCTCAGCTCAATGAATTCCCTACCATTGTATCTGTCACTTTGGACCAGAACAACAGTCCTTGCAGGAAAATTCACCCCTGCGGCCACAGTTGAGGTTGAGAAAATCGCCTCTAAGTAGCCCTTGTTCATCATTTTTTCGATCAGAACCTTCCAATAAGGCAACTGTCCACCATGGTGAGAGGCCACCAGAGACTCGAGCAGGTATTTCATTTGCCTGTGTCTCTGCAAATGAGGATAGCTTTTCAAGAATGACTGGACTTCATCCCATAGCCTTTCCTTAATATCTTCCTTGCCTCTCACAGGGGGGCACCTGAGCAATGCCCTATCGCACTCCATTCTGGATTTTAGAAAGAAGATAGCAGGCAACAGATCAAACTGCCTCAATATCCTTACTATACCACCCAGGTCCACCTTGCGGGAGCCCCTTCTCCACTTGGCATCTCTAGAGTTAATGAATTTCTTAATCTTAGGGTTTAACCCTTTCTTCCCCCCTAGGGGGACGATCAAACCATCAGGAAAGAGAAACAGCATTTCAAGGGGTACAGGCCTTTTCTCAGATCGAACCACCTTGGCCTCAGAGCCCCTTATCTGTCTCAGCCAGTCTGCTATTTCCTCTGCATTGGAGATGGTGGCAGAGAGCAGGAGAAGCCTCACTCTGGGAGGAAGATAAATAAGGACCTCCTCCCACACTACACCCCTATCAGGATCACTCAGGTAGTGAGCCTCGTCCATCACAACCATATCAGTTGCAATACTCACGCCCTCGTGCATTACGTCATAGAGTTGGTTGCGCAATATCTCTGTGGTACCTACAATTACCGGGGCATCAGGGTTTTCTTTTCGATCACCTGTGATAATTCCACAATAGGAAGGGCCAAATTCGTGACAAAAATCTTGATATATGGAATTTGATAATGCCTTCAGAGGAGAGGCATACCATACGCGTTTGTCCTGAGAAAGCATCTCATGGATTGCCTGAATGGCAATCCAGGTCTTGCCGGATCCTGTGGGCGCACTGACCAGGACATCGTATGATCTGCATAGCTCAAGTGCTTCCAATTGAAAAGGGTCCGGTTTAAAAGGACTCTGCTCGGGGACTCCAATCTTGCGCAGCACAGGTTTTAGAGCAGAATCTATCCTGGGATTATCGTATAATGCTTTCCTGGTTCTCTGGTATCTTCTTCTCGTAATTGCCAAATTCTATGCCACCAACTCCGCTGCAACCAAATTCATATCAGTAAGAGTTCCCTGGAAAGCCGTAGCCACCCCCAACTGAGACAACACGGAGGCTACCGCATCCAACCGCTCACCACATCCAAAGCCTATCTTCATCCCGTTAGTGTACACCTTTTCCACTGCTTCACGGACAAAGAGTCTCGCTGTTGCTTTTACAAACTCCTGGCTCCGTTGCTGCTCTCCACCATAATTGGAGGCCTTTCGGGACAGAGCATTAGCCACCTCACACCACGTCATCATATCAGCCAGCAAGACCATGATATATTGTTGTTTGGTCAATTTGGCCTTTCGTGCCGCAACTATTACATCATTAAGGGAAGCGATGGCCCGAGACAACAACGGCCCGCCGCAGTCCTCAGGGAGCTTTGCAGCCTCCTGCGCCATTTCTGAGTAGAAGTTTCCCTTTGACCTCACCGTCTCTCTCATACGGAACACTGATATGATATTTCTCTGGATTTCGCTGGTTCCCTCATATATGGTAAGGATCTTTACATCGCGTTTAATCTTTTCTACCTCATATTCTCTCATGTATCCATAACCACCAAAGGCCTGTATCCCATCATTGGCCGTGGCATCTGCCGCCTCAGTGGTAAAGTATTTTGCTATAGATCCTTCCACCTCCCGGCTTTCCTCTCCGCTGTCCAAACACTCTGCCACGAATTCTATGTATGCTCGGGCTGCCTCCAATTGCACTGCATGGGGCACCAAGAGCTTGTGGGTATAACCCTGCTTTTCAGCCAAGGTTGTGCCAAACTGCACTCTCTCTTTGGAGTACTTGATAGCCCTTTCTAGTGAGGCCATTCCTCCTCCGAGGCCCAATGTGGCTACCATCAGACGGGTGTAGCCGAAGACCTTGTTGGCTTGTTTCAGCCCCTGGCCTTCCACTCCTCCCACCAGGTTTTCTGCGGGAATAAAGATGTCCTCCAATGAGAGCGCACACGTATCAGAGGCACGGATACCGTGCTTGTCTTCATGCTTCCCTGGCACAAGTCCGTCCCAACCTCTTTCAACGATAAAGAAGGAAGGACCTTCTGGAGTATTGGCCAGGATCGTATACAGATCCGCTACGCCTCCATTTGTGATGAATTGTTTCTGCCCGTTCAGCTTATAGCCTCGTAATTTACCATTTTCCATCACTCGATCAGCACGACTCTTGAGTGCTTGCACATTGGAACCAGCATTGGGCTCTGTCACTCCGTAAGCTACAATAAGGCCTTCCTCTGCGATTCGGCCAATATACTTTTCCTTTTGTTCAGGGGTCCCCCCTACCCTTATTGGATCCATTCCCAGGCAAATCCCTAAGAAAGAGGTAGCAATGCCAAGATCCGCTTTGGCCATTCTTTCTGAAACTATTGCTATCTCTTTGGCCCCCGCACCCAAACCACCGTACTCAGCAGGGATAAAAATCAAATGAAGTGCCATATCAGGGCCGAGCATGAAACGAATAAGTTCCTCGGGGAACTCCCCGGTGCGATCCATTTCAAGTTTTTTCTCAAGGGTCAGTTTGTCTCGCTCCAACTTATCAATGGTGTCCAAAATCATGCTCAATGTCTCAGTGTCCATCTTCTCTTGTCCTGGCATCAGGCACCCTCCTTGAAATTTTTATTTGTGCTAAATCATCAGGAAGAATTCATGTCAAATAATATTATCCCACCGGCTGAACTACAGACACGCCGAATAGCACTCAGCCCATTATATCTATTTGAATATCATACCAAAATGGTCTGGTCCAGAAATATTTGTCAGCGGCAAACCAAGCGCTAAAATGATTAGGAAAGACCACCTATTCAAAAGTCATAAAAGGCACAGACCCGCGACAGAGCATAAATATTTCTTGCCCCCGCGGGTCTGTGCCCTCTTATTTTCCTATCTGATATGCTCTTAGTTGAGGCGCTGGTCCCTCTTCTTCGCTATTTTCCTTAACACTCTAGGAATATCTGCCAGCAACCCTTCGGATAGTTCCGCTGCTCTGAGATAAAACTCCTTGATCTTTTGCTCTATCTCTGCAGCCTTAGCTTTGGCCCAAGAGCTGTCTGCCTCCTGTGGAATATCAGTTTCAAATTCATAGTCTCCAGTGTCCAACCCTTCAAAAGAAAAATTGGACTCTATTGTGTCTGTTATGACGCCGTAATAGGTCCTCTTTATGTTTTTCTCAAATTTCCTGTTTTCTTTGCTCCAGGATAACAATTCATCCTTGAGCTCAGGAAATCGCTCCGCACACTTCTCGTAAAATTCCGCGGAGTCCTCCTCTACCTTGGTAATAAACGTCATCACTGCTGCCATAGTATTTAGCTTCATTAGAACCACCTTTGAATAACTATTTTACTCTCAGTAAAAAACCTCACAACGTCCCTTCCCTGGCCATGCAACACGCCAAAGAACGAATCCTTCATGCCACCAAATGGGAAAAATGCCATGGGAGCCACAATCCCCACATTTATGCCGATATTTCCAGCCACTACGTCATGCTGGAATTGCCTGGCCCATTTCCCATTGTTGGTGAATATAGCGGCCGAGTTGCCATAAGGAATCTGGTGAATCATATCTATGGCTTCATCCAAATCTCCGGCCCTTAACACACTGGCCACGGGGCCAAAAATCTCTTCCCTGGCAATGGTCATATCCAGTGTCACATTTTCAAATACAGAGGGATTCAAGAAGCAGTCCTCTGGCAGATCATCCACCAGATTCAGCTTCCTGCCATCAAGGGTCAGCTTCGCGCCCTCCTCTATGCCTTTTTCTATCATCCCTATGATCCTCTGCTTGGACTCCACATTCTGAACTGGTCCCATCTGTACTGACTCGTCCAGGCCATCACCTACTCGAATGGCACGAGCCGCTTCCACGAACTTGTCCACTACTTCTCGATATCTCCTGTCATCACCCACTACCAGCAGATTGGCACCAGATAGACATCTCTGACCCGTGTTGCCAAAGAACGACGACATCAGGCTCACCATGGCCTTGTCTATTTCTGCATCCGGCATAATTACAATAAAGTTCTTGGCTCCTGCCTGGGCTATCACACGCTTTCCCGTCTCTCCACACTTCTTATAAACATGGCGCCCCACGGGAGTAGATCCAACAAACGTAACACCCTTAATATCAGGATGCTCCATCAACCCATTGGCAATCTCTACCCCACCATGGACCATGTTCACCACACCAGGGGGTAGCCCAACTTCGTCTAACATGTCAAACAACTCGCACTGGCTCATGGGTGTCCTGGGCGACGGCTTGACTATAAACGTGTTGCCAGTGGCTATGGCAAAGGGCAGAAACCACAAGGGAACCATGAATGGAAAATTAAACGGAGCAATACAGCAAAATGCCCCGAGGGGTTGATAGATGGCATATTCATCAATTCCATGGGCAATGTCTTCCAAATTATATCCCTGCATAGTGGTAGGTATTCCCGAAGCCACTTCCACCATCTCTATTCCACGCCTGGTCTCCCCTCGCGACTCATCTATGGTCTTGCCGTGTTCTTTTGTCTGCACGATACTCAGTTCGTTGAACTTATCTTCCATAAGTTCGATGAGTCTGTGCAAATATCTGGCCCGCGCCACAGGAGGAGTATTGCGCCAGTCTGGATATGCCTCCACAGCAGCTTCGATAGCCTTGTCAAGATCCGCCTTGGTGGACATGGGGCATTCGCATAACACTTCCATTCTGGCTGGGTTTATAATTTCAACATATTCATCTGTATGAGCGTCTACCCACTCCCCGTTGATGTAGTTCTGCAATCTTCTTACCGCCATAATCCGTCCTCCTAAATATTTAAAAATTGAACCAACTGGCCTAATACTTAGGCCTTACTTCACAGCCGTCTACAATTGATCTTCCTCTCATCCCATTGGTATTTATCACCCCTTTTCTCTGTATTTGATTCCCGTTATAAGTTCTTTTTCAAAGTCAAAAAGCAACTCCATATCCTGGCCATACTTTAGGTAGACCTTGGTGTCTTCTGTGACCTTACCCACAATGGCCGCCTCCACTTTCCTTGCATGGAACACTCTGAGCACTTCTTCAGAATTCTCTGGAGACACGGCCAACACAAAACCAAAACTTTGAAAGCACAGGCACCATTGCACAAGGCTCATGCCATCCGGTGCGGGCAAGGAAGACACGTCCACTATTGCGCCCCTATTTGAATTTTCCATCATGATGGCGATAGTGCCGATCAGTCCAGCGTTGCTAACATCCTTTGCCGAATGAGCCAGCCCCTTCTCTGCAATGAGAGGCATTGCTTCCAGCTTCTCAACAAGCTCCTCTCTGGTTTTCCCCGAGTTAGCATCCCAGCTGACCACAGATGTACACCCCCTTTGACCCAGTAGGTCTACGGCAAAAATTATGTCGTCACCAGGTTGTGCCAAGTGGCTCCTGAGAAGTTTCCTCGCCCAGCCAACAATCGCAACCGACAAAGACGGCGCATTGACCGCCGCATCCGGGTGCAGGTGCCCTCCAACCATTGGAACCCCAAGCTTTTCGCAACCCTTTCGGATGCCTTGAGCAACCAACTCTCTGTGCTCAGCAGTCCCGCTGGCCAGTACGTTGACCATCGCAAGTGGCCTGCCTCCCATGGCATAAATGTCATTCACAGTAACCATCACAGAAGATTTCCCTGCAGCATATGGCTCATTAACAAGGAGCTTCGTCATGATGCCATCGGCAGCTAGTAGAAGGTATCCATCTTTCCATGGGATTGCAGCAGCGTCGTCACCATAGTTGGGAAGATGAACGCCATAGCCCATGTCGGTAAAGAGGTTAAAAATATCTTTTATAGGCCTCTTCCGAGTAATGCCTGGGTAACTCCTTATTTGATGGACCAACTGACTTAGCTCCACATCTAAAACCTCTTATGTCCCCCTATCTCTCACCGCGCTGATTATTATTTGGATAGATTGGCTTCCATAAGCTGGTGAGGCTTTCCGAAGTAAAGTTCAAGTGGGCCCACTGGTTTCCAACCAAGGGTTAAGAAAAATGGAACGTTCCCCTCCTGAATATGCGCTGTGAACCTCTTGCATCCACGTCTTTTTACATACCTAACCGCTTCTTCTACCAATATTTTACCTGTGCCGGTGTGTCTATGTGCCTTTTTCACAGCCAACCGACCCCCAACCCAATGTCCATTCTCGCCTTCAGGATAGACCCTAACAGTCCCTACAATCTCCTCACCCCTTTTGGCGATTAGTAGAGTGCTCTTGTTATCGTTCTGGTCGATATCGCTTTTTTCAAACATTCTTTGCTCTTTAACAAACACTTCTTTCCTAAGCTCTAAAGCTATTGACACCTCTTCGTCTGTCCTGCAAGGATAACACACAATATCAGGATGCTCTTCGTATATTGACAAAGCAGAACACGCCCCACATAGTACGCAACCTGCTTTTGAGTCCTTTGAGCTCAGACCCTTTGTCTTGAGAACCTTAGCAATTTCTTTATACAGTGAGATCATTCTTTCTGGAGGAGGCGGAGGTATGTCCTCCATAAAAGAACCAGGAATCGGACGCAGTGGTACTACGAAGGGAAATACTCCCAGGTCTGCCAGATATTCACTTCCCTCTGCGATACTCCTGTCACTCTCCCCAATCCCCACAATTAAAAAACTGCTAACCTGATTCACTCCAAAAATCCTGACCGCCCGCCTCCATGCCTTTTCGTATCTGTTCAACCCTATGGCGGCTTTCAACGGAGCAATCCTAGACAGTACCTGCGGGTCAAAACTCTCTATGTGAAGTCCTATCGTATCTACCCCCGCCTCTCTCAATTCTTCCAAAGCTCCAGGGTCCCTGGGCGGTAAGCATTGAACATGAATGGGAAGTCCGGTTCTCTGTTTTATGGCCCTTGCGCACTTAGAAAGAGTCGATATCTCTGACTGCGTTATTTTGCCCGCACCAGTGGTAAGCACCACGTGGGACGCCCTGTCCAACTCCTTTGCCTTTTCAGCAACCTCGGCCAGATCTTCAGGCTGTTTTACCGCCACAGTGGCACCCTGGTTTAAGGATATTTCTATTCCGCAAAACCTGCATCTCTTATCAGTATTCCACCACAGGCAGGTCTGAATAACTGAACTCGCCACGCAATCCGTTCCGTGGAGCAACGCTATCTTCCAATAGGGAACCCCCCTCTCAGTCTTATAGTCGTAGAACTTGGCCCGCCTCACAGGTTCCACGGGAACAAGGTACTCACCTTCTCTATAAAGTGCGAATGTGTTGCCGTTCCTCTCAATTCTGTAAGGCGAAGTTTCAACATATTTGCCTGCCAGGGGTACGGCTATTACCTTGTCTTGCACTACTAAATAACCACCCTCAGAAGGCCCAGCCCCTCCCTTGCGGGCAGGGATCCGCGGAGAGCTTTTGATTCCAAGACACTGCACCTCCACGATTATTTGTCTTAAGTCACAGGCAGTCCTGTCCGCCTTATGTATCAATCCTGCTACCATCACGCCGTAGTTCCCTTAACGTATCTAGCACCTTTTTCCGGATCTGGTTGCACTCAAGACTAGTCCTATCCCTAGGCCTGGGACAATCAACTTCCACCCTTGCCACCACAGTTGCAGGCCTATTGGAAAACACGATGATCTCGTCACTCAAGAACACTGCCTCGTCGACGTTATGTGTCACAAATAACACCGTGTCCTTCCGTTTTTGCCACAAATCTAGCAGAAACTCTTGTAGGTCATTCCTCGTTTGGCTGTCTAAGGACGCGAAAGGCTCATCCATAAGCACAATCTTGGGTCCCATAATTAGTGTCCTTGCAATTGCTACCCTCTGCTGCATGCCACCTGACAGCTCATGAGGATAACGATGTTCGAAACCTTTAAGCCCAAACATATTAACGTAATCCATAGCAGCCTTAATTCTTTCTTCCTTGGGAATCCCCATTATCTCGAGCCCCATAGTTATGTTCTGTAAAGTGGTACGCCAGGGGAAAAGGGCATACTCCTGGAATACGAGCCCCACCATACTTGTTTGAGATGAAATATCTTTACCGTCAAGAATAACCTTCCCATGGGTGGTCTTCTCTAAACCTGCTATTATTCTCAAAAGTGTGGTTTTCCCGCACCCGCTAGGCCCCGTGATCGAGATGAACCGGCCCTCTTCAACAACGCATGAGATGTCTTTAAGTACTCGGATCTCATTCTTGTTCCCCTCTGTGTAAAAGCTCTTTGCAACATTTATTAGTTCCAGGGCCAACGGGATCCCCCAGGGTCATCTCCATCGCAAGATCTTCGACTCACAAGAACCTAGAGCAAAGTTGATTAACAAGCCAATTGCACCAATCACCAACATGCCCGCTATGATCTCATCTGGTCTTTGAATGTCTCTCGCCGTCATTATCATATAGCCCAAGCCATACCCCTCTTTTACACCCGTGAACTCCGCTGCCACCAGAGTCATCCACCCGATACCCATACCTATTTTCATACCCACAAATATTGAAGGAATAGACCCGGGGATTAGGACCTTAAAAAATATGTCTCTTTCACTGGCGTTTAGCGTTCTCGCGGCCTCCAGAAAAATATTGTCAACGGAGAGCACCCCGGAAATGGTGTTCAGTAAGATAGGGAAAAAAGCCCCTAAGAAAATTATAAAGGCAGCCGACTTAATGCCTATGCCAAACCATAATATGGCAATGGGTATCCATGCCAGAGGAGGAATAGGCCTGATCATCTCTATGATGGGGCTTATCATGGTTCGGACTCTAGAGGACCAGCCCATTAATACTCCAAGAGGGATTCCAACCAGGCACGCCATACTAAAACCCAATCCCACCCGGTACAGACTGTACCGAACATGGTCATGCAATAGATGCTGTGGGGGCATACCGATCATGAGCAAATCCCTAAATCCTGCCAATATCTTGACTGGTGAAGGGAGCAGGTATCCTGGCAATATTTTCAGAGATGAAAGGAGCTGCCATGCGAGTATCAGGCCCACGGGCAATATATAGCGATCCAATTTCATTTCTCCAATGCTTCCCTCAGGATGGTTTGATCTATAAAATTCTTAATAAAAATATCCGGGTCATTCACCTTGATATATTTGAGGGATGTAAGGAATTTCACATACTCTCGTTCTCCCTCCACGCTAAGATGATAGGTGTAGTTAACGCTTTTCAGCGCGAGGCGAACTGTTCGTTCATCCATCCCGGTATATTTCACGCCTATGGTTATGGCTTCCTCCGGGTTTTCGTTGATAAAGTCCGTAGCCTGGATGTGTGCCCTAACAACAGCAACAGCATCTTTTCTTCGTTTGTGCAGAAATGGTTCACTCACCACCAGTGCGCAGCAAGGATGGTTCTTCCAGATATCCCTTGAGTAAAATAGAGCCTTTCCCACACCCATGGTTTGCGCCTTTGCCGGATAGGGCTCCCACGCTATAAATGCGTCTATCTGCCCCGTACGCAAGGCACCTATCATTTCGGGCGGCTTTAAAACCATTATTCTTACATCCTTTTGCTTGAGACCCCATTTTGCAACAGCCTTTTGCAGGAGGAAATCCTGAACAGTCGAGTAACCAGGCACCGCCACTGTCTTGCCCCTCAGATCCAGCATAGTAGACATGGTTGCGTCCTTGGCCACGACAACCGCAGAACCCTCTGTGTTAACCTGGGCAAGCACTTTCACCCTCACCATTCCATTTGCCACAGCCGTGGTGGCGGGGGCCTCGCCCACGTAACCCATATCTAATGCACCCCCTGCAAATGCACTCATCTCCTCAGGGCCTGCTTTGAATATCCCAGCAATCCTCACATCCACCCCGTTCTTCTTATAGAAACCCTTTTCTAAGGCTACCCAGCATGCCAGTTGGTGAATGTCGTTCTGCAGATACCCAACTCTCACTGCCTCGGACCCAACGGCCGAACCTTTCAGGAAAAAGGCAACAACTACAGCAGCTATTGCCCAGCAATACCTTCTAAACATTATCTGGCCTCCTCAACTCTAAATCTGACCACCTCATAATACCTGTTGGGAGCCAAGCCTGCGAACAAGACGGCTCCAGGGCAGGGTACCACAAGCTTCTTATTGAAGCTATCACCTATGATGCCATAAAATTCGAGACATGCAGAGCAAACATGAGACGTCCTGTCTATGGAATAGGGAACTTTTTCGCCTCCCTCCTCAATGTAATATATCGGCTCAATAAAATTGCCATGGTTCGCACAATGGGTGACAAAAAGCTCTCTATAGGTAATCCCTCTCACCCCCATTATCCTGAGCCATCTTTCGTGTAACTGCGGGTCTTCATCATCAATTTTCTCCCACACATCAGGCCTGGCATACAAATAACTCTTCCGTTTTATCATTTTCAGTTGCTCGTCATGGCTCGGTACAGAGGGTGGCTTAAACTTGGTATCTCTCAAGATAAAATATGGTTTCAAAGTCCAAGCATCGACCTTTTTAGTTGTAACGATCAGGGTCTTACCCCTATAGCCAGAGACTTGGTACCATGAGAGCTGCCTCTTGCAGAGTTCATATTGTCGCCATGCGCTTGGGTATACAATTCCAACATCAACTTTTTTTGAAAGGGGCACACATACAGCCTTCTTTGTTTCATATGGTTCAACACCATGGGCTCTTAGTGCCTCCAGCATGCCGGGCAGTTCATCTGGTTCAACCCAGTATATATACTTCAGGTATGTTCCTAACCGATAGCCCAAACCTGCAATATTCACCCCTCCTTTTTCAATGCGCTCTCAACAAGGAAAGTAATATCGCGCATTACAAGGTCTGAGTTCGTAGCAGTGATACCTACCTGCAGCCCCTGGTAACAAAAAGGACATGCAGAGACCAATTCTTGTGCCCCTGTATCCTCGGCCTCTTTCACCCGCCTTTGAGCCATTCTATTCTGAATGTCAGGATACCCTGATTTTAGTCCCCCTCCGGCTCCACAACACCTCGAATACTCTCTGTTCCTAGGCATTTCCACAAGTTCCAAGCCGGCAATAGCCTCCATGATCACTCTGGGATCATCAAAAACGCCAGCAGCCCTTCCCAGATGGCAGGGATCGTGGTAGGTCACTACCTTCTCCACCGGATTTACAAATCGCAGTTTTCTTTGCTCCAGCAGCCTTCTGAGAAACTGCACTGTGTGAAGGACTTCAAAATTGAGCTTTCCGACTTTAGGGTAATCTTGCATTATGGTCTTAAAGCACCCTGAACAGGAACTGATCAGGGTAGTGATACCCAGCTCATTAAATGTCCTGATATTGTCACTTGCAAGGCGTTCGAATTCTTTATCTCCCATCCTCAGCAACACGCTGCCGCAGCATTTTTCATCCTTCCCCAGAATGCCGTAATCAACGCCCAGCATTTCAAGAATATTTATTGTGCTCACAGCGACCTGTTTTACGTTGATGTCATACGCGGCAGTGCAACCCAAGAATAAAAGAACTTTTCCCCCTGTCTTTTTTATTTCTCTAGGTAGGTCACTGATCAGCTTTTCCTTCTTGGCTCGCCTGGCCCATTTGGTTCTACCGGCCCTTGGTTGTTGCCAGGGGTTATCGTAGGCCTTTACACTCTTCACGAGGGCCTTTTGAGACTCAAGCGGCCCGTAACCTGCCGTGACTATCAGTTCCCTGATGTCTTCCCAGAGCTGAACAGTATTAATATTTGCCGGGCAAACCACATGGCATTGCCCACAAGTAGAGCATTCATAGAGGTTCTTAACAAATTCCACTACCTCTTCCCGGCCTATTTCCCTGTAACGGAACACTGCTCGGAGCAATTTGTTTAGAGGCTCAGGCAGCTTTCCACTCCTGATAATATCTGCAACCATGCCCTGATGGGACTTGATGATCCTGAGAAAATCCGTGACCTTTTTTCGGGGTACGATATCCTCTCTCGAATCCTGGTCGTAGACCGGACACCAGTTGAGACACTCCCCGCATCTGGTGCAGGCATCCAACTCTATGAGCCTGCGTATATCAAGCCCTGAAATCAATATTTGCGGGATTGTCTTTTCAGACGAGGTTTCGCTTCTTGAGTCCTGCGGTTCTATTGTCTCTTCCGGCATCTCAGTTTCACCTTCCGCCATTTTTTCTGTCCGGGCGATCTCTAAATCTTCTCATGTTCCGCTTTTTCAGTTCTCCCCGCTGATCAAAAGATTCAGGGGAGTGGTTATAATGTGCTTCATCTTGCCAAACGGCAAATACGCAATGAACAATGCACCTACCAGTGCATGGGCGTACCAGAGCAATTCGTAGAGTGCTTCCCAGTGAAACCCAAATCTGGAAAATAGAAGGCTGATGGAAAATCCTACAAATGAATAGTGAGCTGTAGCTTCAGGCACGTGAGACATTACTATTCTGGCACCCTCAACTATGAATCCCAACACCGTCAGAGTACCCAGGATAAGCAACGCAACATTGTCCTGGAATTCCGAGACCACGTGCCGCGGTTTGGTGATAAATCGAGAAGCAGCGGCCCAGCAAACCCCAACTAAAATGAGGAGACCCAACAGATCATTCACAAAAGCCACAAATGGGTAGTTCTTATCAATGAGTGCCATTGCCAGGGGAGTCCGCGGCCAGAGATTAAACACAACTAACGTAAACAGACCTAAAGAAAATCTCAACAATATGGAAGAATAGATCAGAGAATGAAGGAACCATCTCCTCACACTCTCCTGCAACAGCTTCCTCTGCAAAATTATGTCAAGGAAAAACGTCTTTAGTAGCACGAAGAACTTACGGGAAAAAATTACCTCCCATACCCTTTCTGAAGCTATAGCAATCTTACGATGCAGCGACTCACTCTCTTCCTCTACTCTGCCTTTGAACCAAAACAAAACCAGAGCTATAATCCCGATAAGAACGAGCGCCACAGGAATCCAAAATACCCAATGGCCTAAGGCAACAGGTGAGGTGTGGCACAACATGCATATG
>JALVSJ010000196.1:0-2077 GCA_027024445.1 Desulfobacterales bacterium | reverse complement strand
AATTACCGCTGCGGGTGCACCCAACTTATTGCCTGTAAAATGGCATCTCAGGCATAGCTGTTCTTTTTTAGCATCAGGGAGGGAATGATCCGTTAAAGTCACCGCCCTACCCTTTTCATCAAAATGAGAGAGCACTACTTTGTTTGTCCCACTACCCAGGGTAACGTACTTGGTAGTCCTGTGGCATGCTTGACAACTAACCCGTAAGTGGGGGTCATGGATCTTCTTTTCTCCGTGAACCTTGTGGCAAGACAGGCACTTTGCCCCCCCTTCCGATTTGTGAGGAAGCTTGGCTACCGTGGTATGACACTGGATACAGGCAACATATTTGTGAGGTGATTTACCGAAGGATGCTGGTGTCACCTGAAGAGAAATATGAGCTGCCCCTACCTTCTTATCGCAGTCCTTCTTCGAATGACACTCCAAACAAAAGGCTCTCGAAGCCACTACTCCTTCATTGGTATTGATATTGGGTAATCTATGACAATCCAGGCAAACTCTTTGCTCCCCATCAGCAGATACGCTCATAAGCGGTTCCGCAGCCCCAGACCTACCGGAAAGAGAAAAAAATAGGCACAGAAGGACAAGGAGAAGATAAAGTCCCAGCTTTCTTGTCGGTTTGCTCACTTCCACATCAAAGCTCCGCATTCGGTGTCGAGACTCTCTGAGTGATCCTTTCCCATTGTGCAGCATGCTCTTTGCGTAACCTTTCCTTACTAATCTTTCCGTTGAATATGGTCCTGTCTAACGGAAAATTCTCAGGCCTCAGATGCGTGGTAAAAACATGGACAACGAATTTCAGTGCCACTGCCATTAGAGCTTCATAAACGTGCAGGATCTGCGCAATGTTAACAAAATAACCTGGTATATATCTGGTAAAGAACTCTGGCATCCACAACACCAGTCCGGTTATCCCCATAGTGTTCATGCCTATTAGAAGCCCCAGATAGTCAAATTTTTCCATGTACGTGAACCGGTCAAACTTAGGCAAGCCCCGCCTGCCCAAGAAATATCTTATGTGTGCCACCATATCCCTGATATCCTTGACGGAAGGAAACATGGTGCCGGGGCCGGTAAGTCGCCCCTTGAGAACCAACTTGTAATACATGAGCCAAAGTATATGCGCCACAACACAGAGGTAGGTCAACACGGCCAGGGTCTTGTGTATGGACGCCAGTGCCCCTGCGCCCCCCACCAAGGAGGCCAGGCCTCTTGCCCACCAGTAGCTGCTAAACTTGAGGGAGAACCCTGTCAGCGCCAGGCCTATAAAGCCCATCATAACCAACAGATGTAGCAATCGGTGAATTACAGGGAACCTTATAATAGATTCCTCATCCACTAAATATTCTTTCATTGCTAGTGCTTCCTCAACTTTTCATGAAGTTCTCGCAGTAGCCACAACAGGGTGTGGCCGTAAAAGAAAATTACAATAAGCGCAACCAGGACACTCATTACCACAGCAACAGTTTTTATTACCGTTACCTTTTCTTCCTTTTCCTTGTTCTTGCTGGCTATACCCTTCAAAGTGGGATGTACAACATAGCCCACAAACTTCAACTGAGCATCTGGATGACATCGCTGGCATACCGCCAACGCTCTGCTCTTATCCTTCAAGGACACACACGTATGAGCCCCATGGCAGTCCGTACAATAGGCTGCGGCATCGTAGGATAAATCCACCGCTCTTCTCCCGTGAAAATCATTCAGATAGGTCTGCTTTTGTGCCATGTGGCATGAACCGCAGACCCCTGTCATCATTACACCAATTTGGGTGCGGCTGAGGTGAGCCCTCTCGTAGTGGGCGTTATGACAGTCGCCACAAGTAGGGGGCGGACTGCTTTCAGAGACAACCGATTTTCCTTCTTTACCAATTTTCCCCAGCGCCTTAGCGTGCTCCCCGGACAGATATCGCTCATATGCCTTCCTGTGGCATTTCTTGCAAACACTGAAATCAAAAAGCTCTACGCTCCTTTTCAAAAGATTCTTCTTACTAGCCAGATCAGGATGATAGCGACCATTACGCTCCATGGTCCCATGGCACACTTCGCAAGCCAAGGTCCCATGAGCCCCAACAGAA
>JALVSJ010000195.1 GCA_027024445.1 Desulfobacterales bacterium | reverse complement strand
GTCTCTCACTCAGTTATCAATGCGATGAAAATTGTTCACGACCTTGGATATAGTAGTGTGGCTTTCCCGCTTATAGGTTCAGGTTCTGGGAATAGAGGTAAAAATTGGTCGAAGAATATCATGCTGAAAACACTGGAAAGCATCGATACAGGAGTGGAGATATATCTAGTGGAGTATGGTTGAATCAACTCACTGCTATCTCGCAACTATAGCCTCGCCCATTCAAGGGGAGAAGGCCGGAATGAGTGGTAAAGCCTCCCAATCCTGAGACAGGGGAAGGATTCGCCAGTCCAGCTTGATGTACATATATATTTCAACCAAGTAAGCTTATTCGGGTCGGAGTTTGTGGGACAGCAATGAGATCGACCAATGGGGGGGAATTAAAACGGATTGTCTAACGCTGCGCTGCACGTGCTTCGAGCTACTGTATTCAACCGTTGCTTGTTAGCGTCGGATGTTTTTATTTGATGAATAATTCATTGGAAACCATATTGGCGCCATTTGTACTCTTCTTTCTGGCTGGAGGAGGCGCATTGGCGGTGGCGGTGATTATCGCTATCAGCTTCTTCAGGCCGAATATGGACAATCCACAATACATGAAATGGGGTACGGTGGTTGTTCTTTCATTGGGACAGGCTGGTTGCTGGAAGGCGATGAACAATTTTAACGCCGCCTTTGGGGTCCATGAAGGCGACAATATGATACTCACATTTCTTGTGGCTGTGGCGATTTGGTTGGTCTATCAAGTGACGTTGAAATTTATTGCGAGTAAGAAACGCGGTAAGAATGTCATTGCGTCAAATGATCATCGTGAAAGGAGAAATTGACACACACTCATAGAGATTCGGGGGATTTTCGTTGAGCATCTTTTGTCATAGAACAGGTTTCAATTTCAATAGCCAACAGGTAAGTACCAGGCTACACCCGGTGTCGGGCTGTTGCCTTCAACCAAGGGCCGCCATGAACCCGTCCCTAGGGCCCGCTGTGACCATATCGGCAACTGCTCCTGCGTTGCTCTATCTGCCCGTCCTTGTGGGTAGCCAGGCCGCAGACGCCAATGCCTGAGGGCAAACAGCCCCAGGTTCGAGACTATTTGGGGTGTTGTACTTTGTCTACCTTATCCAAGGTGAACGAGAGGGGGAGTATGTGACCGACTCCGAAGACGAGGCCTACATGCAGCAGGCGCTGTTACTGGCCCGCAAGGCGGAATCTGCGGGCGAGGTTCCAGTCGGTGCACTGCTGGTCAGGGGAGGGGAGGTGATCGGCGAGGGCTGGAATCGTCCCATCGGACAACATGACCCGACAGCTCACGCGGAGATCATGGCACTGCGTGATGCTGCCGCTCGGGAACACAATTACAGGCTGCCGGGAAGTACCCTCTACACGACCCTGGAGCCTTGCTGTATGTGTGCCGGTGCCATCGTGCATGCGCGGGTGGCACGGGTGGTGTTCGGTGCCTCCGACGAGAAGGGTGGAGCCGCGGGATCGGTGTTCGATCTGCTGCCATCGGACCGGAGATTCAACCACCGGGTGGAGGTGACGGCCGGGGTCATGGCCCAGGAATGTGGAGATCTGTTGCGTGCTTTTTTCCGCGTCCGTAGGAAATCCCGGCCCTCATAGACCGGCCGGAGCCTCAGGGAGGGGCAGGCTCGGCGCCGGGTCGGCGTCTGCCCGTTGTTTCTGTTCCGCATCCCACAGCAGCAGTTCATAGTAGCTGCGGATATTGTCCACATAGTTCACCGGTTCCTGCCCCCGTGCCCGGCCGTTCTTGACGGTGCTGTAGTATTTCTC
>JALVSJ010000194.1 GCA_027024445.1 Desulfobacterales bacterium | reverse complement strand
GTTGTCTTGCCAGACTGGCGAGGCCCCAGGACTGTGACCACGGGGTACTCGGCAGCACATTCAATCAATTCCTTTGTGATCTCGCGTTTAATCATAAATCCATTCTAATGGATTTGTGTGTAAATTGCAAGTTTAACTTTTGATTTGCACAAAACTTTGCTCTGTTAGTTGTGACGCCCGGCATTGTCGCTCAGTATAGCGGCACCTGCGGCGTAGGCAGGCTTTCTGCTCCGGTTAGGATGTGGCTTTCTTTGACTCGGGTCTTTTTCAGCACTAGCCCTTGCAGGCCGCGCTACCTGGTGGTGGGACAACGGAAACGAGTTCAGTCGGCTGCGACATCTCACTCCTTAGCATGTCTGCGGAAGAAATCAGCTATGGCCTCTTTTCCCGCTCTGCCTTCTGCCACCGCCATCACCATCTCCACCAAAGACTCTTCGCTCGCCTTAACCCCTATACCGTTTAGCTCGAGAAAAACCAGGGCGCAAACTACCCCTGTCCGCTTGTTGCCATCCATGAAGGGATGGTTTCTGGTGATGTGAAAAAGATAGGCTGCTGCCATCTCGAACAAGTTTTCATGCAGAAACCTGTCGCCGAATCCTCCTGCCGGCATACTCACGGCCGACTGTAAAAGGCCGAGATCGCGGATACCTGGCTGACCACCGTAGCGCTCGATCTGGTCACGGTGAATATGCAAGACTTCGCTGAGATTCAGAAAAACGGGAGACATATATTACTGGGCAAGGCGTTTGAGTGCACGCCTATATTTCTTGTTCACCTTTTCGAGCGCTTTGTGGAACTTCTGCTGGTGCTGGGCATCGCGTAGTGGTGAGATGACCAGGACCTGGCCATCTGTTGAAATTTCCAGAGGCGTTTCAGCGTCGATCTTGAGCAGTTCCAGGATGGGACGGTCAATTACAAGCGCCAGGCTGTTCCCGTGTCTTGTCAGGCGCTTTAACATGGTAGGACCTCCAAAAGCCGCCTTTCGTAAATACAATGTATCACCATCCTCAAGGGTTTGTCAATCGAAAAACCAGTGGTCCGACCTTTGGCATATGGAAATTACGAAGTCATTCGTTCATCCCATTATGACCTGGTAGACGTATCCGGCTATTAGTGATCCGGCTATTCCCACGCCAAGGTAAATCGCGAATGTCTGCCTCTTCACCAGGGCGAAGACGGCTGTCATGGCCGGTATGGTTGTGACCGGGCCGGCGACCAGGAAAGCCAGCGCCGCCCCATGGCCCATGCCGCTGCTCAAGAGTCCTTTAACAATAGGAATGGCCCCCACACTTGATGTATACACCGGTATGCCGATAGCTGTTGCCAGTGGGATGGAATAGAATCGGCCCCCGCCCACCACGGAAGAAATCCAACTCGGGTCCACGTAATGCACGATCAGTGATTCCAGAACGAACGCTATGAGCAGCCATTTGCCGAGAAAGACGCTTACCTCCCACACTTGCGGCCAGAAATCCCGCCAGAAACCGGGAGGCAGAAATCCTCTCTTGCCTTGACTCCCATCCGAACTGCAACACGAGACCGTTGAAAGACTCAACCCCTGGAGCTGATCATTCAGCATTCCTCTTGAGGTCAGGAAGGAAATGATATACCCGGATCCTGCCCCCATCAAAAGGGCGGTGATCAGGATGGCCACTGCATAATTCATCCCGAGGACACCCGCTGTCAGGACGAACATTGAAGGGCTCATCAATGGTGAACTAATCCAGAAGGCCATAACCGGCCCTAGAGGCACCCCACTTGCCAGCATTGCCGCAATGAATGGGATGACGCCGCAGGAGCACAAGG
>JALVSJ010000193.1 GCA_027024445.1 Desulfobacterales bacterium | reverse complement strand
CGGAATCCCGTAATATTCAAGAAGGTTATCTCATCCGCGCCTTCCTCGTAATAGCGCCTGGCAAGCTCCACTGGTTTGCCTAGGTTTCGCACCTGGCCTCTTTCTCTCACATCATAACGGTCACCCTTGGTTACAACGAGGTCCCCTTGATCGTTTGTCCGTACATCCAGGCAGGCGATAATTCTCTTGGCCAACCAGGTTTTCTGGAGCCTAACAGGTGGCAGCGTGGCGGACGAAGCGGGATTAAGGAAATTGTCAAGTAGCGCCAGGCCAGGGGCACCACTTTTTTCCGGATGAAACTGGGTGGCAATGATGTTGCCCTTTTGTACCGCGCTTACGAATCTAGTGCCATAGTCTGTTGTTGTAAGGATTATATCAGGGTCTTGAGGAACTACATGGTATGAATGGACGAAATAAAATTTTTCGTCTCCATTCAGACCGTCAAAGATTCTGGAACTCTTGTGGGGTATGAGTCCATTCCAGCCGATGTGAGGTATGGAAAGATTAATCTCAAACCTTTTGACAGTACCCTTGAATATCCCCAGACCGGGCACTCCCGGGGCCTCTTCACTGCGTTCAAACAGTACCTGCAGACCAAGGCATATGCCGAAAAACGGTCTGTTCTCTGAAAGGTATGATCTCAAGGGCTCCACGTAGCCTTTTTTCTCCAGATTTGCCATGATTTGGCCGAAATTCCCGACCCCCGGAAACACAAGTCTTTCAGCTTCAAGGATCTCCCTGGGGCTGTTGATTATCTTAAGATCATAACCCAGAGTCCTTATGGCATTTATTACGCTGCGAACGTTTCCTGCGCCGTAATCAAGAAAGGAAATCATGATTTAAACCACCCCAGGCCTTCTCTTGCTACAAATGTCATGGCATGAAATAAGAGGCCCCTCGAACCCTTTTGTGGGCTCTCAGGGGCCCCAAAGCTCGTTCACCTTAGGAAAAATATCAGAAATTAAAGACCGTATCAAGCTCCTGGTCAGGCACGTCAAATACCTGGTTATGAGGAGGCAGTTTCTCTATCTTGAAGAATTCCGGTAGTCTGTCATCTGCCGCAGTGAATCCTGCATTCTGGTTGAATTCTCTTTCATACTTAAGCACCTTCTGGCCAAGTGCCATGGCATCATCTGCAGTAAGGGAGAGGCCGTATTTTGCGTTTACCATGTCCACCACCGCGGTAAAGGCGTCAGGCATATCCATCACCGGGAAGGCCACGAACAGGCAAAGGCCAAGGGTATCGATGAGAGCAGTGGAGATCTGCAGGTTTCTGGAAAGCTCCACCTGGCCCTCTGGCTTTAATGGATCCACATCCCCACCGACTTTCATAATGTTTGTTGCTACAGCATATCCAGCAGTGTGATCAGCCCCCATAGTTGAAGTGGCATAGGTGACCCCAATTCCCTTAATGGCCCTTGGGTCATAGGCAGGCAGTGCTTGGTTTTTGACTACTGGAACCCTGCGCACGCCAAATGCCTTTCCTACCACCGCAGCGCCACTGCCTAGGATCCTGCCAAGAGGCGTGCCTTTGCCCACTTCAGCAATTAGTTCCTCTGCGCCGGCAGCATCTCCAAATTGCTTAACCCCTGCTTCCATAGCCACAGCTATGGCATTTCCCATCTCAATGGTATCCAGACCGAAATCATCACATGCCCTGTCTATCCTGGCGATGGCATCCAGATCATCTATTCCACAATTGGGCCCCCATGCCCATACTGTCTCGTATTCCGGCCACTTGGAAACATATTCGCCCTTTTCGTCAAGGAAGATTCCGCTGCACCGTATTACACAGCCTGACATGCAGCCATGGCTCACCACGCCTTTTCGCTCCTGGGTGATCTTGTTAAGGGTTTCCCCGGCAACCTTTTCAGCCCCTTCGAATTGGCCGGAGCTAAAATTGCGCGTGGGCAGTCCCCCTGCCTCGTTTATCACGTTGATAAGGATATCGGTGCCATAATTAGTGAGGCCCTGGCTGGTGACAGGGTGTTCCTTAAGGGCATTGACAAACCTTTTTGCGGCCTCCTTGAATGCATCCTTGTTTTCTATTGGAGACATCTCGCCTTCAGTGGGGTCAATGATAATTGCCTTAAGTCCCTTTGAGCCCATTACAGCACCCAAACCGCCTCTGCCTGCATGGCGGGTGGGCCTCAGTTCCCTGTCGGTGAAGGCTACACTGGCAGCAGCCATTTTCCACTCACCTGCCTGCCCGATGCTTGCAAAACCAACCTTTTCTCCGAACTGGGCCTTGAGTTTGTCAACGACTGCGTAGTTCCCGAGTCCTTTGAGATCATCAGCCGGGGTAAGCTCGAATTTGTCTTTTCCCACATATAGCTTGTAAAGTTTATCTTCCTTGGGTAATCCTTCCACCACTATGGCCGCAATTCCCAGTTTTGCCAAATACTGGCCTGCCTGGCCTCCGGAGTTGGCTTCCTTTATGGTGCCGGTCAGTGGGCTTTTGGCACCCACTGATATCCTGCCCGAATTAGCGCAATTGGTCCCTCCCAGAAGCCCAGGGGCGAAAACTAACTTGTTGTTCGGGCCAATAGCTGAACACGTGGGTGGGACTTCCGAGGATACAATTGCAGAAGTCAGTCCCCGTCCTCCCAGTCCTTTGTACTCTTCGGGGATTTCTTCTGCCTTGACAGACAGATCAGACATGTTTACTCTAACGATCCTGAACATGGCGGCCTCCTTTCTTGGTAGGTTAACACGGTGGACAGGTGGAAAAAATCCTTACACATCTTGTAGATCTTTTCAAGTGATTTCTCCGGGCATGATCCCATGGGCGCTGAAAAGGAAAAGAAGGGGCGACACGAGACAGCAGAGGAAATCCTGCGCAGGGAAACAGGGGCACTGAGGGAATTCAGGCCCTTTGAGAGGTACCTGGTCACGGGCATATGTATCGCATGGGCCCTTTACCAACTGGCGCTGCCCAGCGTAATCATTGTTGATCAGACCACAGAAAGGGCTATCCATTTGGCCTTTGCCATGGGTTTGGTATTCCTGGTGAGGCCCATCTTTGTCACATCTAATCCGAAACTAAGCTGGCTGGCCGCAGGAGACAGGATCCCCATAGTAGATTACATTTGCTCAATATTGGGTGTTCTTACTGCTCTCTACCTTGCCCTAGACTACGAGGGGATCGCCATGCGCGCGGGGATTCCCATAACAAGGGATATTGTATCAGGAGTTATCCTTGTAATCTTGCTCCTGGAGGCCACGCGCAGGATGATAGGTCCTGCGCTTTCGGTTATAGCGATTCTTTTCACTGTTTACGCATTTCTAGGTCCTTATCTTCCCGATTTCTTGGCATACAAAGGTGTCAGCCTCACCAAGTATATGAGCAATGTTACCCTGTCTACAGAGGGGATTTATGGGATACCTCTAGGAGTATCTTCTGCCATTGTATATCTCTTCGTATTGTTGGGTGCTATTCTCACTGAGGCAGGGGCTGGGGACTTTTTTACTAAGTTGGCCCTTTCCATCCTGGGTAGATACAAAGGCGGGGCTGCAAAGGCTGCAGTGGTAGCTAGCGCGGCTACAGGCCTGGTCTCAGGCTCCAGTATTGCCAACATTGTAACTACAGGCAATTTCACCATCCCCCTTATGAAGAAGATAGGGTATCCTCCAAAGAAGGCGGCGGCTGTTGAGGTGGCAGCTAGCACCGATGGACAATTAATGCCTCCCATAATGGGGGCGGCTGCCTTTATTATTGCAGAATACGTTAATGTGCCTTATGTGGATGTGATAAAGGCAGCAGCAATTCCCGCATTTGCCTCCTATTTCGGGCTCTTTTGCATCACCCACCTTGAGGCCTCAAAACATGGCATAGAAGGATTGCCGCGGGAACTAGTGCCGAAATTTTTTGCCACGCTGAAGAGCGGGTTGCATTATTTGATCCCGGTTCTCGTCCTCCTGGTTGAGCTGATCTACTATCGGCATTCACCAGAGCTAGCTGCCTTCCGATCCATTATTGTCCTGGTAGCAGTTATCCTGTACCAGGAAATCCGTAATGCCATACAGGAAAAAAGACCACTTATCTCTGGCATCAAGAATACCCTTGTGATTTTGAAAGAAGGGACAATACTGGGATCAAGAAACATGCTAGCCGTTGCATTGGCCTGTGCCTCGGCAGGCATTATCGTAGCGGTGGTGAACATGGGCATCGGAGGAATGATCTCCGCCGTAGTAGAGTATATTTCGGGAGGGAATTTCTTTATTCTTCTGCTCATCACCGCATTTGCGAGCCTTATGATCGGGATGGGGCTACCCACGACGGCAACTTACATAGTTATGGCCTCCCTCACAGCACCCGTACTGGTGGAAGTGGGAGAGGGCTATGGGTTTCTGGTGCCGTTGATGGCAGCTCATCTGTTTTGCTTCTATTTTGGTATTCTTGCCGACGACACCCCACCAGTGGGGCTGGCAGCCTATGCCGCCTCTGCCATTGCCATGTCTGAGCCTATTCCCACAGGAATACAGGGCTTTCTATATGATATCCGGACCTCATTCATCGCCTTCATGTTTATGTTTAATCCCGAGCTTATTTTGCATGGTGTCACCTCATGGATTAAGGCCATCATGCTTTTCGTGATGGCACTTGTGGGTATGTCGGCCTTTGAGTGCTTTGCCCAGGGGTGGGGGCTTACAAAGAACAAGTGGTATGACATTCCGTTTTTCCTTGCCACTGCCTTTACACTTCTGAACCCGGGTGCGGTGGCCCACCTGTTTCACGTCTCTGGGAACGCCAAATATTACTTTTTCTTCTTGGGGCTGTTTTTCTACTCCATCGTACTAATGATCCAGAGATACAGATTGACACTTCAATCCACGAGTCAATTTGCCTAAAGTGCTGAGAGTTTTTGTTGTGGGCACCACCGGCCGGCCCTGCCGAGATCTTATTGACTATTAAACAATCGCCACCTAAGATTAGCAAGATATCGTGTGCGGGTGTAAATGAGCCGTGTCAAATCAATTTGATATTTGACGTCATATTTGTCCAAAATCGATTTTTAACAGCATGCAGGGGGACGCCTGTCTGCCCTGCGTGCCACGGGCATTCAGGCAGGCATGCGGCGCCAGGCAGGGGATGTTCCCAGAGCGGCGTCATCAGGCACTCAGTTCTTAGCTGAAGCCTATTTCTTTCTACGTCATTTCGACCGTAGGGAGAAATCTCAAGATTTCTCGTCCCCGCCTGACAGACAGCGGGCAGGGCCAAGGCTCCTCCCCGCCTGAACGCAACGGCGGGCAGGGAAATGACAATCCTGTGCTTGTATGACTGAGTGCCTGATCCGCAGTGCCTGCCCGCCATAATTGTGGCGGGAGCGGAGCCATGGATGGCGCAGCGAACGTAGCGCCTGCCTGGTGTCAGACAGGAAGGGAATATGCCGTTTCCCTGCCAAAGTAGATGCAAATAGAAAACCTAATCTTCTAAACTATGATACTGGGTCCATAACCTGTTGATATTATAAGGCCGATTTCTTAAGTGTAAATCGATCTTGGACAGCAATGATTAAACGTAATAAACGAAAGGAAAGAGGCAGATCATGCCTGTCAAAATTGTCTTGAGTTCTACTCTGAGAAAGTATGTTCCGGACTATGATCCCATCAAGGGTTTAGAGGTGGCGGTAGAGGCAGGCACAGCTTTGAAAGATTTGCTTGAACGTTTGGGGATACCAGAGAAGGATATAAAGATTGCCATGGTCAATGGAGTGAAGGTCGGGCTGGATACAGAGCTTGCCGGAGACGAACGGGTGGGATTGTTCCCGGCAGTGGGAGGAGGCTAAAAGGTGGGCTACATCCATGTAAAGGTAAACGGGGCATTGCGGAAATTGATGGAGGATGCTGGTAAGGCTTACGAGTTTGACAAAGAAATTGCGGACCAGGGCACGGAGGTTGCCACTGTGATCAAGGAGCTGGGGCTTGCCCTGGACATGGTAGAGGCGGTATTCTGCAATGGGAAAGTCATAAATATTTATGACAGAGTTGGGCCGGGGGACAGGGTCGCCCTGTTTCCGTTCGGAACCCCTGGACCCTATCGCGTATTCTTGGGGATGCTAAAGGAGAATCTCAGGAGAGATAAGCTGGAGAAAGGCCAATAGAACAATACGGGAATTTGGGGCAGGTATGGGAAGGGAGAGGAGTGCATGGGCTCGGGAATCCGTGAAACGATAGTAAGACAGGCAGAGGAAACGGTCACACTGGCAGGGGAGACCGTCCGTATCATCCATGAGGGTTCGGCCATGGAGGTTGCATCCTCTTACGGGGTCCACTTAGGGGAAGTCTTCAGGGAGGCATTGGAGCAAGGCATAATCCCTTATCGCTACATACGTAATCACGGCGTCATTTCAGTGGAAGATCAGCTCAAACTGGCTGAGTCTTGCGCAGGGATCGTCGGGGCTGGTGGGCTCGGGGGAAATGTTATCATGCTTCTGGCGCGGTTGGGGATCGGCCGCCTGATTGTGGTGGATGCCGACAGGTTCGATGAGACCAATTTAAACCGCCAGGCACTATGCACGAAGACAAACCTGGGGAAACCAAAGGCCACGGAGGCTGCTGCTGCGGTGAGCCAGATAAACCCCGGTGTCGAGGTCACGCCATATGTAGACAGACTCACGGGTCAAAATGCCCCACAGATCTTGCGGGAGGCGGATGTCATCGTTGATGCCCTGGATAATGTTTCTGACCGGTTCGTGTTGGGTATGACTGCTAAGAGATTGGGTATTCCTATGGTGCATGCGGGAATTGCGGGGTTTGAGGGGCAACTGATGTCGGTCTTCCCCGAAGATCCTGGTCTCGAATTGATATTTGGGGATCCAGAGAGATGGAAGACCCCTAGAAAGACACCCGAGGCAGTGCTGGGGGTACCTGCCGTAACCGCCTCGTTACTTGCCACGCTCCAGGTGATGGAGGTGCTCAAGATAATTCTCCGTAAAGGCAAACCGGTAAGAAATAAGATCTTGAGGCCTGATCTGGAGACAGGGGAATTCCACGAGATCGTATTTACATAGCAGCCTTGGTTTTCTGGTGCAATTGGAATATTTGGGGGTTCAGATCCTGATTGAAAAGAATGTCTTTTATTTTAATGTGGACCGAGGTTTCATTGGCCAGGTGCCTTGCCTCCACAGCTTTTGCATAAACAACGCTGCCCTGCGTGGCAAACTCAGAGAACCTTAAGGCCACTTCAAGCCTCGGGTATAATACGTTCACAGGATAGTGGAGCTTCCCATCAAACCTTATCTCCTGATCCACTTCCTCGTCCTGCCTGACCACGAGAGCGCCATCTTCAGTTGACCATGAGATAGCGCCGTGGCGCATCAACTCTGGGAAAGCCCTCATCACTGACCACAAGAGGGTCCTGTTAACCAGGGGGATCTTGCCGAAAAAAGGCAGCTTATTTCCAAATTGACCATGGTAAGTGCGATGATGATAAAGATCAACCACGGTCACCGCCCTGCCATACATGAGTATTTGTAAGAGAGGCAGCCCCCAGGTGTGTGTGATTTCGAGTTTGAGGCGGAAGGGATTCCGGGAGCCGACGCAGACAAACGTGGCAGAGATGCGCTGTGTCGGCTCCCATACCTGGAGCGTGCCTGTCGAGACGAAGTTCTTGACAGCCGAACTTTGCTCGCCAAGGTTGTGTTTTAACAATCGGACCTTACTTTCTGAGACCGAAAGACCCGGGCGGGTTCCTAGCGAAGCGCACCCGAGTATCGAGGTGACAAAAGTAACCAATACCAAGACCAGAGGAATCTTCTTGTTCACCGGCAAGATCAGTTTTTTCCTGTTTTCAAAATCTGTTCTACCTTACTAATTTTCTCTTTTATGTCATCAGGTTTAGGGTGCTTGAGCTTCAAGGCCTTTTTGTAATGGTCAAGAGAGGCCTCGTAGTCTTTCATCTTGTAATAGGCATCACCGAGATGCTCATTTATGGTGGGATCGTCTGGGGCGAGTTTTGCGGCCTTTTGCAGATATTTCAAGGCCTCCCTGTACTGTCCCTTCTGGAAATAAACCCAGCCGAGGCTGTCAATAATGTAACCACTGTTGGGCTTGAGCTTCATGGCTTTTCTTATGAGTTCCATAGCCTCATCAAGACGGATACCCTGTTCAGCATAGGTGTAACCAATATAATTAAGCGCCTCGGCATGGTTTGGATCCAGGGTGATTACCTCTTTCATCTTCCTGATGCAACCCTGCTTGTCACCGCTCTTGTCCAATACTACACCGAGCCTGAACAGTAGCCTTACGTCCTTTGGATGGACTTTGAGGCCCTCCCTGAGTACCTCCATTGCCTTGGAATATTTCTCCTGGGTCTCGTAGATCCCCGCCAACATGAGGAACAGTTCAGGTCTACTCTTGTCTATTGATATGGCTTGCTTGAGTACTTCTATTGCTTCGTCAGTCTTTCCATCCTCATCCAGCAGATAGGCTATGTGTAACTGAGAAGGGATATAATAAGGGGAATCTTTTGTGATTTTTCTAAAATGCTCCAGAGCTTTTTCTATGTTGCCTTGTTCCTCGTAAGCTGTTGCAAGGTAGTAGCGTGATTTTTGGTCCTTCGGCCATGCAGAGACAATGAGACTGAGTTCATTTATAGATTCCTGCACCTTACCGTGGCGAAGATAAAGGAGCCCCAATGCCTGCCTGTCTGGCTCCCCGGGCTTGGACAGTTTCTTGATATTCTCCATCTCCCTTTCTGCTTTGTTCTTGAGGCCAAGCTTGTAGTACACTTCCACCAGTCTCTCCCTAGAAACAAGATTATCAGGATAGGCTGCAAGCAGCTTTTCATAAGTTTTTGCGGCTTGTTCATAGCGGTGGGTGAGTTGATAGAGTGTAGCCAGTTCGAAAAGGGCGGGCTCAAGTGTTTCGTTCAAGCTCAAAGCCTTCTTATAAGCTTCTTCGGCTTCTTGGTATCTGCGCATCTCAAGGTATATTCTTCCCCTGTAGTAGTATCCTATGACGAGTTTGGGATTGTGGCGGAGCAAACGGTCTAAATGAGTAAGGGCCTTATCAAAATGATTTTGGCGTATGTAAATGGTTGTAAGAATAAGCCTTATTCGTTGGTCATCAGGTCTCTTCTTCAATACCTTCTCGTATAACGCCGCGGCCTCATCGTCATTTCCAGTAAGTGAGTAAAGATCAGCCAGCAGGATTTGTGCCTGCACATCCTCTGGGGCTAAACGCAAGGCCTTATGGGCATATTTGACGGCCTTCTGGTAATTTTTCATGCGCTTACAAAGCGCTGCCATCTTCTTGTTCAAATAAGGGGAGTCTGGATCATTTTCTAGGCTCAGGGTTAGATAGTGCTTGGCCTCTTTAAGATCCCCTCTGGATATGGCCAGGGAATATTTCATATAATTTAGGTAGGCGGCAAACTTCTTATCCTTGATCTCAGGTTCAAGAAAGATAGTCTTCTCCTGCCCCCCAACCTGCCTTTCAGGAGGAGGGGGACCGACTAAGCGAGTGCACGCGGATGAGATGCCCAGGGCAATTCCAGCTAGGATGGTAATAATTGGGATATGCTTTGTCATTTGAGAAAGTCCGAATACAGCTCTTCGAAATCAGGAATTTGCTCCTTGAGATATTTCTTGGCCTTTTTGATAAGCCTTTCTTGAATCTGGCGGATCCTTTCTCTCGAAATATTATACTTGTCACCCAGCTCCTGCAGAGTCATGGGCTTTTCGGCCATTATTCTGCTGTCAAAGATGTCTGCTTCTTTTCCGGAAAGAGTCTTTCTAAATTCCTTTAGTTTTTCCAGAAGCAGTTCTCGCGCCTCATGTTCTGTCAACTGGTCTTCGGCCGAGCGGCCAGGATCTGGCAAGAACGCCCCCAGAGATTCCCTTGAGTCATCGCCTACGGGGGAGTTCAGGGATACCTCCCATCCTCCCAGTCTCTGGCTCATCTCCACCACTTCTTCCTCTTTGACATCAAGCCTTTCTGCCAGAAGTCTAGGCTCAGGGTTAAATCCCTGTGCGATAAGCTTGTCCCTTTCTTTGGCTAGGTTAAAAAATAGTTTTCTCTGACTTTGGGTAGTGCCTATCTTTACCAGCTTCCAATTGTCCATAATAAATTTAAGGATGTAGGCCTTGATCCAGAAAGACGCATAGTATGAAAACTTTATCCCGCGGTATGGGTCAAATTTTCTAACAGCCTGAACAAGACCAACATTGCCCTCCTGGATCAGATCCAGGAGATTTCTTGTCCAATACCTGTGAAAATCCATGGCGATCTTTACAACAAGCCGTAAATTGGAGGTTATGAGTATATAGGCTGCCCTTTGATCATTGTGCTCCCTAACCCTTTTTGCCAGCTCTATTTCCTCCTCCCTGGTGAGCAACCGAAACTTCTTGATCTCCATCAGATACATCTGGAGAGGGTCATAAGGTACCACCCCCCTTTCCTCTGCTACTACTGCTGGAGAAAGGATCTCTGCTTCTGTTTCGGGCAGCCCTATATCAAGATCGCCTTCAGGCGTTGAGAGATCCTGAGGTTGCTTGTCTTCAACGTCTTTGGCCGACACTGCCTTTTCGCGTTTCTTTTTCATGGCCTTTATAAGACCCTCACCTTTACATATCTCTTCTTACCCGCACGCAGTAAAAGGGCGCCTGCGTCGTCAACAAACTCAAGGGTAATCGTCTGATCGAAGGTCTCCAGTCGGTTTCCATTCACGTACCCTCCGCCTTGGGAAATAAGTCTACGCGCTTCTCCCCGGCTCTTGCACAGGCCAGCTTTTTCAAACAATATGTACGCAGGCAAACCAGCTTCAAGTTCCGACTTTTTAATCTGGTATGTAGGAATTGTGTCCGAGTCGCCGTCCTTCCCAGTCCCGTAAAAGAGGCGTTCTGAGGCCTCTTGAGCCTTCCTGGCCTCCTGTTCGCCATGGCAAATCTTTGTGGCCTCATAAGCAAGTACCTTCTTGGCCTCTCGTATTTCCTCACCTTCAAGCGAACCCAAGCGCCTCACCTCGTCCATGGGAAGAAGGGTAAATAGGGCTAAAAATCTCTCAATATCACGATCATCCTGGTTAATCCAGTACTGATAGTATTCATATGGTGAGGTGAGTTCAGGATCTAGCCATATAGCTCCTTTGTGGGTCTTGCCCATCTTGATGCCGGAAGACGTAGTGAGCAATGGAAACGTTATGCCGTGGACTGTTTCTCCTTCCAGCCGTCTTATAAGGTGTGCGCCAGCCAAGATATTTCCCCACTGGTCATTGCCACCCATCTGGAGCCTACAATCATAGTGTTTGAACAGGTACCAGAAGTCATATGCTTGAAGGAGCATATAGTTGAATTCAATAAAACTAAGTCCGGTTTCTAATCTGACCTTATAGCTTTCGGCAGCCAGCATTCTGTTTACACTGAAATGCCTTCCGATGTCTCTCAGGAATTCAATGTAGTTGAGTTTAGTGAGCCAATCAGCATTATTTACCATGAGTGCTCTGCCACCTTGAAAGTCCAGAAACTTGGACAGTTGCCTCTTGATACATTCGGCATTTTCGTCAATCTCCTCTCTGGTCATTACGGGTCGGGTCTCTGTTTTACCACTGGGATCTCCAACAAGAGCGGTACCTCCACCTATAACAACGATGGGTCGATGGCCGGTGTGCTGCATGTGGACCAGAGACATGATAGGAAGCAAGCTGCCAACATGCAGGCTTCTGGCAGTGGGGTCGAAACCTATGTAGCAAGTGGTGGGAGATTCAAGTAATTCACGCACCTGATCATAATCTGTTACTTGTTCCAAAAAACCTCTCTGTTCAAAAATATCAAGCACATTTACCACGCCTGTCTTATCCTCCATCTCACATATTTACGACTCCTTGGGCAGGATCAAGTGGACTACCTTTCCTCTTTTACCCAATGGTCCCAAAGGCTTCCCATTTAATTCTAAATCAATACCTGCCGCATTTCCTATCATGATATCAAAAACACGCTGTGCCTTCCAAACAGGCTTGCTGCCAGGATCAAATATATATTCCCGTGATTGTCTCTCATCAGTTGTAACTCGCATCCAGGTCCTTTCCTTCACTACGCCCTTTAAGACGAAATTAGCGGTGGGCTCTGGTGGGGTTGCTTCTTGAGCCTCACTAGTCGCTTGGGTATCAATTGGAGAATTATCAGGGCCTACAGATGTGTTTTCAGCGTCTGCTACCACTGCTTCGGTAGCTTTTTGATCGGAGGATACCACCTCCTGCTTTGAGGTCTGGGGCGTGGCCTCAGCAGGCTTTGGTTTTTCCTCTTGATCCAGTACCTGCTTTTGGCTTTCGATGGGCTTAACCCCGGCGCGCTTACCAGTAGATACTCCGGGAGGGGGTTGCTGTATCCACCAGTATGTCACACCAACAATGGCAATGACTATCAAAGTACCCGCAACCCACCCGGTTTTTCTTTGTTTTCTCTTGGTGAGAATAAATTCAAACGGCCTGGTATCCCTGGGTACTCTGGCCTCGTAGAGAGAAATGATTTCCCTGTCATCCAAATCCAGCAACTTAGCGTATGTCCGAAGAAATCCTTTCACAAATGCAGGGGCGGGAAGATCCTCCCAACGTTCCTGCTCAATGGCTTCCACCAGAGAGGGCCTTAATTTGGTTTTGTCAAAGACCTGCTCTAGACTAAGGCCCATTTGTTCCCGTCTCTGCCTTAGCTTTTCACCAAGGGCTACTGCATCAGGCATGCCCTCATCGGCTGGCGAAGCATCTTGTTTTTTGGGGCGGGGTTTCACCATGTCTTATCCTCTCTACCATAAATGAAGACCTAACGGCATAGGTAGGCCCAAGCTAATTAGCGGGTATTAGTATTAGAAACATATTTTTATATATGCCTTGCTCCTCAAATCCTTAATCCACGCATAATACCTCTTGTTAACCTCTTGGCGATACAAGATATCATATATGGCATCCTTGACCTCTTCGAACGGCCTGATTGCTCCTTTGTAGCGCCTTACGACCTTTATGATCTGGATGCCATTGGGCCTATAGATAGGCTGACTCACCTGCCCTTCCTTGAGATCTTTAATGGCTTTACGAATTTCGGGGTCAAGCTGGGCAGGGTCAAACTCTCCTATGTCTCCACCTTCGGAGGCCCCGGGACCCTTCGAATATTGCCGGGCTAGAGTGCCGAACTGTTCTCCTTTCGTCAACTTTTCATAAATCTGTTGCACGGTTTTCTGTAATTGTTCTTTTGATGAGGCATCACCCGGATCCTTTAGGGGGAGAAAGATCGTTGCCAGCCTGAGACTCCCCTTTTTTACCTTGAACTGGTCTTTGTGTTTTTCGTAGTACTTTTTGACTTGCTCATCTTTTACTATTATCTTGGACTTTACCTCATAGTTTATCAACTGCATGCGTTCAAGATCAGTTTTTACCTTTTTCCTGTACTCAAGATAAGTCATGCCCTCGGCCTTCAGGGCGGCTATTAGGCCTTCCTGGGTGAGGTGATTGTCTTTTTTGATTTTTTCTATTGCATCATCCACCTCTTTGTCAGTTACCTTAATACCCAGTTCTTTTATTTTTTTCTGGGTGATTTTTTCGTCTATGAGATAGTCCAAAACTTTTTTTCTTGTCTCGAGAAATTTCTCTTTGTCTTGTTGCTCAAGTACCTTGGGATCCATCCCTGTGATCTGTTTTATCCTCTTATTCAACTCATAAAGGGTGATGAGGTCATCTTCCACCATCGCCACTATACGGTCGCATATCTCGGCACGTACCCATGGCCTGGCAGGCAAAAACATGTAGGCCAGAAATGAAGCAATCAATAGTATCGTGGTCTTGTTCATTCTACCCATTTTCTTTCCGTTTCCTTTCTAATGACCTCATCAAGACCTTAACGGCTATCTTACTCCTTTGCTGCTCAAGCCATTTCCCAAAGGCCCTCTCTTTTGCCTGGGCGTAAAGCTGAGCCTGTATTTTCATTGCCACTTTTTTTAGTGGCTGGAGCCCACCAGGGTCTTTTTCCATTACCTGAAAAATGTGGTACCCGTAAGGGGACTTAACGATGGAACTCACTTTGCCAACGGGCAATGAGAACAGCACCTTATCCATCGAAGGGACTAACTGTCCCTTTTCTACCCAGCCCACTTCGCCTCCATTTGCAGCTTCGGCTGAGTAAGAAAAAGACCTCGCAAGATCCGCAATAGATTCTCCTTTCTTGATGCGATCAAGGGCCTCCCTGGCCTTGGTTTTTGACCGCGTTACTATCTGGCGGAACCTGACTCGAGCGGGCCTGCTGAAATCTTGGAGGTGATCTCTATAGTAGCGCTCTATCTGGATATGGCTCGGTGGACGGGTGACCATAGTAATTGAATCAAATACCTTTTTCCTCAGGAGTTGTCTTTTTAGGGCTTCTTTCCACTGGTCAATACTTACGTAACGCCTTAGCATAGTTTCCCTGAAACTATCCCCCGGGTAATCCTTCTTGATCTTTTGAATGGCCCGTAAAAGCTCGGCTTGCGAAACGGAAATATCATGTTCCTCTGCGTATTCAACTATAATGTAGTGGTCCACGATGGAATCCAAGATCGCTCCTTGAAGGGTGACAGATTGTGATGCGGGATCCACTAGTTCCGCGCTCTGAAGCACAATGTCTTCCTGCAGTTGGTCTACGGTGATCTTTCGGCCTCCAACCTCAAGAGCGATTTCTTTTCCTGGATCGTGTCTTTCCGTGCATGCAGAGATTAATGCGAGGGCAAGCATTAGGGCCATGACAAGGAAATGGTTTCTCATCAGTCTCCGAAGTATCATCAAACGATTCTGCTCCTCAACTGCCTTTTCATAATAGAGAATTTTAGATAAGTCCGCAGATTAACATGTGATAAGCAAATTGAAAAGGAATTTCAGCTTTCTCAATTTCCTGCGCCCTTTTCGATCCATCTCAGCGTCTCTATGAGCTTGGCCAACATATGGCCAGAGGACATGTCAGGAATTCTAATGTGCAGGCGGGTGGAGGATACGAATCGTATCCTATTTTTATTTTCGAGGGCCATACTCACTAATTTTTCCGGGTCGAGGGCGCTTGAATTGGAAAAGCTGATGTATATTCCTGGGGGGGCCGCATCAAGTTTAGCTATTCCCATACGTTTGAGTGCCAAGCGCAACTTTACTAATTGAAAGAGGTTTTCAACTTCGGAGGGTAAGGGACCAAATCTATCTCTCACTTCCTCCGCAAGATGCCCGAGCTGTCCCTCTTCCCTTATTATAGAGAGCCGTCGGTAAAGATTTATCCTGATGTTCGTATCCCCTATATATCTCTCCGGCAGCCTGGCAAGAATGGGAAGGTTGATTTCAGGCTCAGGTACGTCATAAAGGGGCTCTCCCTTCAATTCGGCCACAGCTTGCTCTACCAGCTTAAGGTAGAGTTCATACCCAATAGCAGTGATGTGCCCAGACTGCGCGAAGCCCAGAATGTTCCCGCCACCACGTATTTTGAGGTCATGCATGGCAAGTTGTATCCCGGCTCCCAGATGGGAAAAGTCCATAAGGGCCTTGAGCCTCTTTTCCGCATCCTTTGTCATCCTGGCGCCGCTAGAGAAAAGTAAGTAAGCATATGCCTTCTCTTTCGATCTCCCCACACGACCCCTCAATTGATATATCTGGGCGAGCCCCAACCGTTCCACGTCTGTTATTATGATCGTGTTCGCGGTAGGGATATCTAACCCCGACTCGATTATTGTGGAGCACACCAGTACGTCAATTTCTTTTCTAAGAAACTGGAGCATGGTCTGCTCAAGGTCCCTTTCTTTCATCTGGCCGTGGGCCACAGCTACCCTGGCAAATGGTACGAGGCTCCGCAGTTGATCAGCACAGTTTTCTATAGTCTGTACCCTGTTATGCACATAAAACACCTGCCCCCCCCTGTTCAGCTCAGCCCCAACGGCCCTTACGATAAGGTCTTCATCATAAGGGGACACGGTTGTCTGCACCGAGAGCCGGTTCTCTGGCGGAGTTTCTATAATGCTGAGATCCCTTATGCCCGTCATGGCTAACTGCAAAGTGCGAGGGATAGGCGTAGCGGTTAGGGCCAGAACGTCTACCAGGGCACGATACCTCTTTAATGCCTCTTTTTGCTTCACCCCAAAGCGCTGTTCCTCATCGATTATCAGCAGACCCAGGTTTGAGAAAGATACGTCTCTTTGGAGGAGCCTGTGTGTTCCAATGATTATATCTATTGTGCCAGAGCGCAGTTTTGCCAGTATATCAGTTTGCTCCCTCCTGCTCTTGAATCTGCTCAGTAGCCCAACTCTTATTCCATAGGGATCCATGCGCTTGCAAAATGTTTCGTAATGTTGTTCAGCCAAAACCGTTGTGGGAACGAGCATGGCCACCTGCTTGCCGTCCGCCACTGCCTTGAAAGCAGCCCTGAGGGCGACCTCGGTCTTCCCGAAACCTACATCCCCACATATGAGGCGGTCCATCGGGCGGTCCGAGGTCATATCTCTGATTACTTCTTCAATTGCCTTTATTTGATCGGGAGTTTCCTCGTGTTCAAACGTGGCTTCGAATTCCTTAAAA
>JALVSJ010000192.1 GCA_027024445.1 Desulfobacterales bacterium | reverse complement strand
ATGCTGCTGAAATCTGGTGGTATCTTTACCACCAGATCGACCTTTCTGCGGAGTAACAGGTCTTCCAGCTCCCCGGGATTATCAGAGTAGTGTGTGATCCTGAAGGTCCTGTTAGCATCAAATGCATCGATGATCTGCCGGCTCTCGGGCGTCTTGCACTGGTCCATGAGAGCAACCCTTATGTCCCGGACATCGGTAGTTACCACATAACCAAAAATAATGAGCTGTATCAAAGGGGATATAACAAGGAGCGGCCTTGTCCTCTTGTCTCTAAAGAGCTGGATAAACTCCTTGCGCACCAATTCCTTGACCCTGGTCCAGTTCAACTACAGCCCCTCCTTTCTCAAAGCGAAGATGTTTAGAGTCGCAAGCACCATGAACATGATGACGAGGATGAAATAGTCCTGCCATATGCGCTGGATCCCTATGCCCCGGAGATACAATCCATTCAGGATATCAATGAAATATGTTGCAGGCACTATCCTTGTGATGAATTGCAATACCTTGGGCATGTTCACGACAGGGAAAACGAAGTCGGATAGCAGTATTGACGGAAGGTATGTCACAAGTATGGCCAGTTGGTTAGCTACCTGTTGGGACTTTGTCACAGTGGAAATCAGGAGCCCAAGGCTGAGGGCCACCGAAAGATAGATGGTCGAAGCCATCACCATAAGCCAGAAGCTGGACTTTATTATGGTGCCAAACAGTATCTGACCCATCAGGACTGCCACGAATACATCCATCATTGCAATAAGAAAGTACGGAATGGCCTTGCCCGTGAGAAATTCCTCTGCCCGGATGGGGAGGGAGCGGATGGTTTCCATTGTGCCGTTTTCATATTCTCTTGCAATCACGAGAGAGGTGAGAAGGGCACCCACTATCATGATAATGACAGCAATGATCCCAGGCACAATAAAGTAGCGGCTCTCGAGTTCCTCGTTAAACCACACCCTTATCCTTGCTTCAACAGGAGTCCTGATCTGTGTCTGTCCCTGGCGGTTTATGAAATCCACCAACATGTGCTGGTTGTAGTTCTGCACAAAGGCCTCCACATATCCGCGTGAAATGCCAGCGTAATTTGGATCGCTACCGTCAAGGATAAATTGAACCGGGGTCTCCCTGTCGGCCCTCATATTCCTTGTCCAACCAGCCGGAATAACGATTCCCAGCTTTGCCTTAGTCTCATCGATATACCTTGTCATCAGTTCTGTATTGGGGAGCCATGCAATAACCTCAAAGTAAGGCGATGCATCCAGTCTCTGAATGAGATCGCGGCTCAGGGGGGTATTGTCATAATCCACCACGACGGTTTCCACATTGTCCACATCAAGACTCAAGGCGTAACCAAACATGAAAATCAGGAGTAGGGGGATAAAAAAGGCGAGGTACAAGCTACGGAAATCCCTGATGAGATGATAGTATTCCTTTCTGGCTATTGCCTTGACATTCCTGAAGTTCATATCTCAGCGGGCTTGGTTAGTGCTATAAAAGCATCGTTCAAAGTGGCTTTTGGGTTATCTGGGAATACATCTTCAATTATCCGGGCCGGAGGACCCTGGGCTGCAATGCGTCCCTCGTTAATGAGAACAACCCTGTCGCAGTTCTCCGCCTCATCCATGTAATGGGTGGTAACGAATATGGTCACGCCTCCCTCGGCTATCTCCCTGATAAACTCCCAGAACCTTTTCCTGGTGGCAGGGTCAACGCCCGAGGTGGGTTCATCAAGGAAGACGATCTTCGGTCTGTGCAGCAGTGCACAGCCCAGAGCCAGACGCTGGCGCCACCCGGGAGGCAGCTCGCTTGTGAGCCGATTCTTGAC
>JALVSJ010000191.1 GCA_027024445.1 Desulfobacterales bacterium | reverse complement strand
ACCACCATCACCCAGAACGCAGGCTCTGAGACAAGGGTCTTCATGGGTGATATCCCGGGGGCCTGTCCGTAGAATCGGCCACCCTTGCCGAAAATGGCAAAGGCCAGCCCCAATAGAATTGATACTGCTCCCAGAAACCCCATAACCCCTCTCCATGAGACCCACGTCATAAGGCCTTCTGCAAGCAGCGGAGCCACCACAAAGCTCATATTTGGTGCCAATTCGTGCACCGCCACAGCCTTGCCCCAGTGATCCTGATCTACCAGAGAGGTAAGAGTGGTGATTCCAGAGGGTAGATAAATACCGGCTGCAAGCCCAATGAACAGAAAGCAAAGGCGAATCGTCCACAGTCCATGGCTCAAGGAAACACTGATCAATGCCAGACCCACGCACAATGCAGATGTTACGATCGTGCTCCTATGGGTGATCCTTGAGGAGACGAGTCCTGAGCCCAGCAGGGAGATAAAATAGCCAGCAGAAATGATCAGAAAAAACGATCCTGCCTGGGCGTGATCCAGTCCCAGGTCCCTCTCAATCTGAGGCATGAGCGGTGAAGCGGTTATCCTGGCCATGAAGTTGAGAAAAAAGATGGATGCCAGGAACAATAACTGTCCAAATTGCGATGCAAAACTCAAAGTACAACCTCAGTAAAGAAAGCCAAACAACCAAAGTGGAATCACGTTGGAAAATCCAATTTCAATGTCATCTCTCACAACAAATGCCGCCCTCTTGCCCTTTAACTGTCCCCTTCCCTTGGACTTACCTCCTATCTCGAAGGTATATCTATTCTCCACTATAAAATCCCCTTCAGCAGGAATGCATAACTGATATCCAGCGCTCCTGACCTGATGCTGGAAAAAAGTCTCTCTTACCGTACCCACTGGGTCTTCCGGGCTAACCTGCCCTCCAATGGTCCTGAGCAAATTTGTGTTCTCAATGAAGCTCTTGGCTGGCTTCCGCACCAATTTATGGCCTTTGCCGCAGGGCAAGATGTTTGCAAGTAATGAAGATTTTTCAAGGTACTCCATAAAACCATACAAAGCTGGCCTGGATATACCAAGCGATCTAGAGATCCTTTCCATGTTTGGCTCAAAGGGCTGCGAAGTGGCCACCAGCCAAAGGAGTCGTTTTAGGACTGGTATGGAAGAAGCTTTCACTCCTGTGGTGGCCATTATGTCCTCATAAAGTACTTTCCCAATAACATTTTCTAGCTTTCCATGATATTCATTGACCCCTTCCAAAAAGAAAGGATAGACCCCGTGGTGAAGGTAATCTTGAAAATGCTTCAGGATAGCGCCTTTTCTTATGACCCTGGCGGAATACTTTGCATGGCTTTTCAACAGCTCAGTAAGTTTGATAGCCGGAAAATCCCCGAATCCTATAAACGAGAGATATTCGCGGAATGACAGCCCCGGCAGGTTGTAAAAAATCACGCGCCTGGAAAGATCCGCCCTGCCCAATTGAAGGCCCAAAGTGGAACTTCCAGAGATTCTGATCTTCGCACCTGGAAAGGAATCATACAGTGTCTTAATAATCCTGCCCCAATCCCTGCATTTGTGGATTTCATCAATTATTATCTCTTTTCCACCCAAACGAAAAAAAGTAGAAGCCACCTCATATAGGCCCAGGGCCTCCACCCTTACACTATCGGCGGACAAGTAAAGGCACTCCTGGGAGTCGGAAGACCTTTTGGACCCAAGGTGCTGGAGTAACAGGGTTGTCTTACCTGTACCACGACCACCACTAATACCAACGAGCCGGGCACGCCAATTTATCTTACTTAGAAGATATCGGGAGGTTTCTGTGGGAACAGTCCTAAGGAGGTTTTCC
>JALVSJ010000190.1 GCA_027024445.1 Desulfobacterales bacterium | reverse complement strand
GTAATGTAGGTCACTGGCTGAACCGAGGCCCCAGCCCCCATTGCAGCACAATTACTCCCGCAGAAAACTCCTGCTCCGGGACAAAGGTAACACCCTCTGAATGAGGTTTTTCGACAGCTTCCAAAGCAAGATTGGGTAAAATACCTACATTACATTGATATGGTTATAAAAATATCTGTTGTTAGCGAGATCGTATGGGATTTTTCCCGGCTCATGAGGGGCGGGTAGTATTGAGAAATAACCCGAGATAAGATGTGAGAGAGGGGGTACGAAGATTTCTGACAAGGTGATTCTTAGTCTTTGTTAATATCTACGTCTCATGATAGGTGAATATGTGTTTCCTGATGAGGGCAAGCTCTTCATCGTTAGGAAGGTATGGATAATTCCACTGTTTTACATCGGGCAGGCAGTTGCCAAAGGGCCTGTTGCAAGCTACCTCGCCATCATCTCCAAGACAGCCAGTGGTCATAAAAGGCTTTCCAAGGTTTATCACAGCCTGTAATTTGTCGCTTGGGATTCCGAAATTCCTTATACGCCCCTCAGGGTCAAACTGCATAGCACTGGAGTCGCTAAGCCCCTCTTCTATGAGGTAACGGGCAAGTTGGACCCTCAGGTAAGTGCTCCACGGCGGCTGGGGCCGATCAGCCAGACGGGAACCCTTCTCAGCGAAGAAGGAAAACAAGTGGCTCACCACTCCCATCTTCCACAGGCTGTCCATGAGGGCAACCAATTGCTGTTCAGTTTCACCCATTCCGACCATCAGGTGGACACCCACGTTTGGAGAACCAAAAATTTTGAGGGCCCACTCAAGGACCTCCCAGTACTTTTCCCACCTGTGCGGACCGCCAACGCCTTTGCCCCGGTATTGATCGAAAAGCTCGGGTGTGGCTAGGTCAATGGCAATCCCGACCTTATCTGCACCTGCTTGTCGCATCTCATGAAGGTCTTCTTGTCCCAGGATCGTAGGGCTAACGAGAATAGATACTGGCAGTTGCGTATTTTCGGTAAGATTCCGTGTCATAGAAATAGTGTCTTTTCGGCATCTGCCGTTGGTTATCATAGAAATGCAGGTGCGCTTCACATAAGAAGGTGCCCCATTTATGGCCTCTATGATCTCGCTCATATGGTAGATAGGCCAGTCCACATGGATAAAGCTTTTTTCTTCGTAAGAGCCGGGTCTTTTCTTGGCGAGGCCACAATACGCACAGTTGGCAGAGCACCCCTCGGGGTAGTGTACCAGAAGGTTCACGCACCTGTTCACCGCCCCTCTGTACATCCTTCCACTCATCAGGCCAAGAGAGATGGCGGAAGCATGGCTCAACTTCGCATATTGAGGGCTCCTCTTTACAAGTTGTTCATGCATTATCGGCTGTCCTCTCCCGCTTAAAGTCGGACCTGATTTTCCTTAGCCTTTAGTATGGCAGTAGTAAGGGTGTGGACATCCACTCCGTAAATCATATCGTCCTCCCACACGCTGGCCAGGTTCTTCTCGATCATTTCAGGCCTGGCCGAGGTCCATTTGAGTGTATTCTCCAGTCGCTGAATATTTTCGGTAGTGGAAAAAAAATCTCCCGTTATGACCACATTTTCAATGGAAGCCCCTGACAGGGAAAGATAGACCTCCAAAAGTCCTCCCTTGGTCTTTAACTGGCCAACTCCCATACGGGAGCGGGGGTGCTTATGGGAGAAGATCCAATCTCGCTGGGTATAACGCATTTCTATGAACTCCTGAACCTTTCTCTGCTCGCGGGCAGTGGGTCTGTCTTCTCTAAACCTGATCTCAAAGTACTCTTCAAAGGCCTGCACTATGGCATCCATCATATCGGTGACTTTCAGTTCTCTGCCAAGCTCCCATCTGGCTGCTGTCATTCTCTGGCTGAAGCAGTTGTATCCCTTGTCGTGGAGCTTTATGAGTGGGGTATTCATGATATCGATCATTAGCCCAACGTCGAAGTCAACCAGAAGGCTCGTATGAAACAGGAGGGCCTTGCCTGACTCCGAGGCCGCAGATAGCCCGGCGATCTTTTTCCCCTGTACTTCTAAGTCGTTTTTCGGGCGGAAAGATGCCTTTATGCCCACCTTATCAAGCGCGCGTATTAGTACCTGGCTGAGGGATTCAAATACCCCAGCTACTCCACTTTTCAGCCCCGGGTGATCAACATTGATGCCAAAGCCTAGGGCAACGATATCCGGCCCCATTATAACCGTACCGCCGCCTGTACTCCTGCGGTTGTATTCGATGCCCCTGGCTTTGCAGCGGTCAAGTTTCAGCGCAGCTTCTATGTCCTGGTATTTTCCAACGATTACCGAGGGGATGAATGTATAAAGATGTAGTATGGGCGGTGATCCCAAATTGGATACCGCCCAGGGCAGGGTGTCATCTATAGCAAGCCCCTCTGCTGTGGAAAGGGAGCGAGTTGTTTCTTTGAATAGACGCCAAAACACCTTTGTTCCCGGTTCACCGTTGACCGTTATTTGTTATTCATTGTTAGCTTGGATATTCTACATTCGGGCTTCGTAATTCCTCAATCCGTGCTCAGCTTCCCAAAGAAGTCAGGAGTTAGGAGTCAGGAGTCAAAACGAAAAATGTACCGCCTTGCAGGCTAGGTCTTTTCCGTTGTTTATTCTTGGCTCCTGTCTTCTGTCTCCTTTTTGCTAGTCCTACGCTTTCGCCTTTTCCTCTTCCGCTTTCTGGATCTCCCGTTCAATAAACTCTGTTACAGCCTCCACACCGTGCATAAGATTGCCCAGTTCCTCGTCCAGATTGCTGGCCTCGATGACCAGTATCCAACCTTTCCCGTAAGGGTCAGTATTAATTAGGGTGCAATCCTCCTCAAGGTCTTCGTTAATCTCCACAATTTCTCCTGAAACGGGGGCAACGAGCTTGCCTATCCATTTTCTTGACTGGATTTTGCCACAGACTTCTCCCTGCTCCACTTCATCTTCTTCCTCAGGAAGGTCTACAAAGACTATGTCTCCGGCTTCTTTCTGGAAGAAATCTGTCATTCCTACGGTGACTCTATTGCCATCTACCTTGGCCCAGCTATGCTCCTCGTGGTAGTACAACTCGTCGGGCATGTTATAACCTTTGATCTCTGCCATATTCCTGTACCTCCTTGTTGGTTTTAGCATATAAAGAAGAACTCTGCGTTCGGGCAAAGAGATTATCTAAACCTCTTTCTCATGTCACTCCCGCACCCTTCCGCTTCAGGCAGAGAGGCTAGACGTCTAACCATTCTGAAAACTGGATTTCCGCCCGCCTGACGATCGGACAGGCCTGCCTCCAACAGATTGCCGTCGGGGAAGGGCGAGGCGCCAAGATTTCTCGTCCTGGTTTCTCGGGACTTGAAATGACTCCATCTTTTGCTTCCATACGGGTTCTAGTATGAACAAGCTTCCTGGCGTGCAGAAGATACCTGATCTAAAGCTCTCTTTAGCATTGTTGCCAGTGTGAATCAAGCTTGATCAAAGTCGTTACTTAAATCTGGCTCTTACAGCTTTAGCATGCAACGGCAGACCCTCTGCTTCGGCAAGGGTCGTGACCACATCTTTCAGACTTTCAAGTCCATCTTTGCTCAAGTATTGAAACGTAGGTTTCTTTATGAAATCGTCTACAGAGAGGCCAGAGAACATTCTGGCACACTGGCCGGTGGGGAGCACGTGATTAGTGCCTGAGGCATAATCTCCCACAGGCACGGGGGCATAAGGGCCCATGAAAATTGAGCCCGCATGTTTAATACGGTTCAAGGTAATAAATGGGTCTTGTGTCACAATTTCAAGGTGTTCAGTGGCGTATTCGTTGGTGAAGTCAATGGCCTGATCCATGTCTTTTGCAATGAGGACACATGAGTGTTTGGTCAAAGCTGATTCCAGAATCTCTTTTCGATCCAGGGCATCGAATTCCCTTGTGATTATTTCGCAGACCTTTGTGGCCAGGGGCTCTGAGGTGGTCACCAGGACCGCAGCAGAGTCGGGATCGTGTTCGATTTGAGACAGGAAATCAATGGCAATAAGCTCTGGATCTCCTGTTTCATCAGCTAGAATCAGAGCCTCACTGGGGCCTGCAGGGGAGTCAATATCCACAATGCCGTAAACAAGCATTTTAGCTGCAGTAACGTACTTGTTCCCAGGGCCTACGATTTTGTCCACTTTAGGCATCGTCTGTGTTCCGAAGGCCAGGCAGGCAACACCCCACGGACCTCCCACCTTGAATATTCTGTCACATCCCGCGATATCGGCGGCTACAAGTGTGGCTGGGTTGGCTTTCATCCCCTTTAACGGCGGTGTGACGGCCACTATTTCACCTACTCCGGCAACCTTGGCCGGAAGGACTGTCATCAATATCGAACTGGGGTAGGCAGCGGTTCCGCCTGGAATGTAGCAGCCCACGATGTCCATGGGCCTGGTAATACGACCTGCAAGGATGCCGGGTTTGACTTCTATGGACCACATCTCGCGCTCCAGTTGCGCAGTGTGAAATCTTTCTATGTTTTCTGCTGCAATTTTCAGACAGTCGACAACCTCCGGGTCTAGTTGTTTGTAAGCCTCTTGGATTTCTTCCTCGGTTGCCTCCAGATCAGCCGCACTGATGTCTGGCTTATGCTTTTTGTAATGTTCAAGTGCTACTTCATCGCCCCGCTGACGAATGTCTTCCACTATTTTTCGCACATCATCATAGATAGATGAAATATCCTCCATTGATCTTTCCATTATTGATCTTCTTTGCTCTGGGCTGAGATCATCGATCTTGATTGGTTTTATCTTCATTTACTCCTCCTTGCTCTGAATATACTCCCTCAATGCGTCTACTGTACTCTGAAAGGCCAATTCGTCCCATGGTATTTGCTCAGGGGGACAAATCCATATCTCGGAGGTTTCTTGTCTGGCCCGGGGGGTCCCATTTAGTGGGTGGGCAACGTAGACAACAACAACCTGCACTTTCCCGGGATAAGAATATATGCCCAAAAGCCGCTCTATGGCTATATCGATGCCACATTCCTCTTTGGTTTCTCTGATGGCCGCTTTGTCTACTTGTTCACCCCGGTCAACATATCCGCCAGGTATTACCCATTTACCTTTCTGAGGTTCTATATTCCTTTTCACTAACAAAATTCCCTCTCGCATTTCAACAATACTACAGGCCACCAGCTTTGGGTCTAAGTAAAATATGAACTGGCAGTCCTGGCAAACGAGTCGCTTTGGCTCATCGGGGATGACCTGTTGTAACTTGAGGTTCCCCCCACAGACAGGGCAGAAGCGAAATTCAATATCATGCTGGTGCATATGCATTCCCTTGTTCAAAGGCAAAGTCCATCACGCTAAATGGGGCATGTTTAGTTTTTTCGCGGCTTTTTGTCAAAGCCATTTTGTTTATGGTGGCCCTTGATTTTGCCGGGATGGTGTTTTGGGATTCTGAAATACTTGCCTGTGAGCCACACAAAATCCGCCATATCCTTTTCTATGGACGTACGCTCTGTCAGGGGGTATGGCATTAGTGTCATAACACGTGCCTTGATACGCCTTCTCAGTCGCTTGGGTATACCGAAGCCGTGGATTATATGGCCATTGCCGCAAATGACTATTATTTTACCTTTATAGCGGCTGTAGTACTTAGCAATATTTTCGGCCATAGTTTCTTCCCATACACACTGGGCCTCGTAAAAATATTCGAAGTTCTTGAGATTGCCATGGGGATGCGATTGATAAATTTTCTTTAAATATGCCCGATGTACCTTATCAGTAAGGTCAATGGTTTGGGGTAGCGAGACCCTCTCCTCTGGATTGAGGGAGCCCAGGCCAGCCCTTGAAACCTTCTTCACCAATTCATGAGGAGCATTAATGGCGATCACTGAACCGCCCATGATCCGCTGGTGTTCCAGGAGGGCCCTGTAGAAGTGATAATCATATCCCCACGTATCGTGCCAGTTAACCTTCTTGAGGAATTCCTCTTCCGATGCCTTACCCTGAATATACTCATCAAGAGGAGGTTGTTTGTTGGCAGGGATGAATTCTACCCCAAGGGCGAATTTTCCCCATTTGTCTGATAATGATTGAAGGAGCTGAATCTGAATCAGATGATGATCAGGGTTATCATGGACTTCCCCCAGGAAAACAATATCTGAGGATGAAAGCTTTTCCACCAATTCTCGGTAAAAGATCGTATTTTTTCTCTTTAGGTCCAATATCTGGCCTGCAAAAAAAGGCCGTTTGACCCCTTCAAGCCTAGCCATAGGAGGCATAGTTCTCGTGGTTACTGTGCACCCACTGATGAGGGGTAGAGCTACGATGATAAGCAGGGTCGAAAGCCTGAGAATTAAGTTCCAATACGGACATGACGAAAATGAAGCGCTCATATGGGCATCCACCTTGACTGGCTCTATACCTATCATTTACCTTGGTATTGTGCAACTAGAAGTGAGCTAAAGTTAGGAGTGATTTAGAGTGAGCTAAAGTTATGAGTGAGCTAGAGGTGAGAAAGGAGTTAGAAGCCAGGAGACAGGAGGTAGAGGAGAGGAGCTAGGAGTTGGGAGCTTGCCCCTGCGTGAAAGCAAGAGCAGCCGGTGAGAAGACAGAAGATAAGGGTAAGGAGGGAGAAGGAAAGGCGGAAGATTGGAATAATGGAAGAGTGGAATGATGGAATGATGGAATATTGGAATAATGGGAGAAGATTGAGGAGTTGAGGAATTAAGATTTGGAGATAGCGAATTAAGAATATCGAATAACGAATGTAGAATGTAGAAGTGGTAAACTCCCGGTAGGCTGAGCATCGGGCAGGCATCCGCTGAACTCATTATAGGGGTAAAAAAGGGAAAATGGAAATTTGAAGACTGCGGGCAACATTTGCGAATTGAGCAATTGACGAATTACAAATATCGGATGGGAAATAACGAATAACCAATAACGAATAACGGGCAACGGTGAACAAAATCCAGCAGCCATATCAGTATTCCCTGGCGTCCGAGAACCTCTTGGATATTTTGCCAGAAGGGCCAGGTGTATACATTTTCAAGGACGGCTCCGGTAGCATACTTTATGTGGGTAAGGCAAAGAGTCTCAAGAAACGGCTCAGTTCCTACTTGAAGCCGCCGGGAGACCTTTCTCATAAGACATATCTTATGATGAAAAAGGCCAAGGGCCTGGATTTTATCCTTACCACAAGCGAAAAGGAAGCCCTTATCCTGGAGAGCACTCTCATCAAGAAGCATCACCCCCGATATAACATAGTGCTTCGGGATGATAGCCAGTACCCCTGCTTACGGCTGTCTGTGGAAGATGACTTTCCCAGGCTTTCAATTGCCCGAAGGATAAGAAAAGACGGTGCGCGATACTTCGGCCCATTTTCTTCAGCCAAGGCCGTTCGCAATACCCTTAAGGTTATAGATAAAGTTTTCCAGTTAAGAAAGTGCAGGGGATCGGAAGTAAAGAAAAGGGAGAGACCTTGCCTCAACTACCAAATGGGCCGATGCCTTGCCCCGTGCTCTGGAAAGGTGTCCAAGGAAGAATATCGTGATGTGGTCAACCAGGTTATTCTTTTCCTTCAAGGTAGGAACAAGGAACTCGTGGCTGATCTGAAACAGAGGATGGAAAAGGCGGCAGGGCAGCTTGAATTTGAGCAGGCTGCCCGAATAAGGGATCAGATTCATGCCATCGAAAGGACCATTGAACGTCAAGCTGTTGTTTCCCCCAGGCTGGAAGACCAGGATGTAATAGGGCTCAGCAGTAAAGAAGGATTTTTCGTTGTGGTCGTTCTTTCAGTAAGAAATGGATATCTCATCAGCAGCCGAGACTACAGTTTTCGGGCAAAAGGGGAAAGCGGTTCGCAAGTCATGGAGGCATTCATAAAACAGTATTATTTCCGCGAGGGATTCGTTCCCCGTGAAATCTTACTTTCAGAGCCGGTAGAGGATGTACAGGCCATCGGCGAGTGGTTGAGTGAAGTCTCGGGGACAAGAGTCCATGTTAGGATACCGAAAAGGGGTGAAAAGAAGACACTGGTAGATATGGCGGTAGCCAATGCAGAAAACGTATTGCGGCTGAGGGAGGCCAAGGGCGAGAGAGATCTGCTGGAAAGGGTTCAGGCCACCTTGGGGTTAAGGAACCTTCCCCGGCACATAGAAGCCATGGACATTTCTACTATTCAAGGCAGTTTTGCCGTGGGCACAGTGGTGGCTTTCGTTGATGGAAAGATAGAAAAATCAGGATACCGTAATTACAGGATAAGGACTGTCGAAGGAGTGGATGATTATGCCATGATAGCAGAGGTGGCCAGGCGGAGAATTAATCATGGAGGCCTTCCGGATCTTTTGGTGATAGATGGAGGGAAAGGGCACTTAACAGTGATGGAAGATGTGTTCACAAACTATCCATATGATGATAGGCCCGATCTTGTTGCATTAGCAAAAGCGGACTATAGAAAGGGAGAAGATACTGATAAAATTTATCTCCAAGGCTCTGATGCGCCTGTAGTCTTGCCTCCCCACGATTCAGTGCTCCTTTTTCTTATGAAGATTAGAGATGAAGTCCACCGGAGAGCTATTAGCTACCACAGAAAACTCAGAAAAAAAGGTATCACAGTATCGCTTCTCAGAGATATCCCGGGTGTAGGGGAAAAAAGGGCTCGCTGTTTACTGAAGCACTTTCAATCCATACAGCATATCCAGAAGGCCTCCATTGAGGAACTTACTTTGGTAAGTGGCATAACTAGGTCCTTGGCTCTACGTATAAAAAGGTTTTTTCAAGATCAGGGGCAGGACAACCGAAATATATAAGTAAACCAAGACTGATTGCACAAAAATGGACGATCCTGCCACTGGCGTACACTACGGTTGACAGAGGTGAGGATCTATGGTAATAAACGATGCGGGCGAGTTCCCGCAATAGTTCCTAATTTATCCGAATTACTAGAATATTTATTTGCCTTCATTTTGCGACAAAAAGGTTCGTGCGGCGTGATTTTTGCACTAAGTAAGGGGTGATATCAGCCTAATAGGGATTGAATTAGGCAAGTTTGCTCATGGGATTAAAGAAGCTCACTATAATCGTCGTTCCAGAAAAGGGCCAGAAGGTAAGACAATTCAAGATTCCTAAGATTTTGGCCTTCTTCTTAATCGTCTTTTTTGCTGGATCTGTAACATCAGTAGTATGGATGGCCCGTGATTACGAATCATTGAGAGCCAGGTTGCCCATCCTTCAACGCCTCAAGCGGGAAAACGAATATCAAAAGAACCAGTTCCTCCATCTTGCAAAGCGCATTGACGAAATAAATCAGAAAATGTGTGAACTTAAGGAATTTGACCGACGCCTCAAAGTTATGGTCAACCTTGAGACTGCTGAGGATCCGGGGAATAAAACAGGAGTAGGAGGCTCTGACCAGAGCGTGACTGCACTTGCTAAAAGAAAAAGCCAAGATCAGAGAGAGTTGGTAAGGGCCATGCATGAGGCGATTGATGACCTTAATGTGGAAATTGCGCTGGGAAAAAAGGAAAAAGCAGACCTAGACAAGTTCCTCGAGAACCAGAAAATGCTCCTAGCATCCACTCCGTCCATTTGGCCCACCAGGGGATGGCTTAGTTCAGGTTTTGGATACCGGACCTCCCCGTTTACTGGCCAACGCGAGTTTCATAAAGGAATTGATATTTCAACAAGGATGAAAGCGCCCATTGTGGCCCCTGCCAATGGGATCGTAACACGTATTGCGTGGGACCATGGCTATGGAAGGATTCTCACTGTTGCCCACGGCCATGGGGTTGTGACCCGCTATGCACATTTAAGCAAGGTGCTGGTGAAGAAGGGCCAGTATGTGAAAAGGGGAGAGACCATTGCACTCGTTGGAAGTACAGGGCGCTCCACAGGGCCACATTTGCACTACGAGGTCCTTTTGAACGGTATGCCGGTGAATCCCCTCAGGTATATACTCAATTAGGCCATCAGGGTGGGCAACAGGCCACATTCCTAATTTACCCTGACAGCCTTGATCATACACCAATTGTCCCCGATCACTATCCTTACCAGTGTTTTTGCGGTGGTCTATTAATCCTTTCTACCTCTCTTGAGAGTAAACCGATCCAAGAGAAAACCTCATCCCCCTATGTGGCAAGCAGCTTGATTTTTGCTACTGAAAGTTTTTTAATATTCTAATAAACTTATATAGCTTGCAAATTGAAGATGGATTCTCTTAATAAGAAAAGGTGAAACACAATGCTTGCAAAAGTAATCAAGGGAATATTTGGGAGTAAGAACGAGCGTGAACTCAAGAGGATCGCGCCGATAGTTGATCGAATAAATTCTCTGGAGCCCGATTTTCAGAGACTTTCAGACGAGCAGCTTCGTGCCAAGACAGCAGAATTCAAGGAGCGGTTGGACAGGGGTGAAACACTCGACGATCTGCTTCCCGAAGCATTTGCGGCAGTGAGGGAGGCGTCAGTCCGTGTACTGGGCATGAGGCATTTTGATGTGCAGTTGGTGGGAGGCGTGGTCCTTCACTGGGGCAAGATCGCTGAGATGAAAACAGGTGAAGGAAAGACGCTGGCAGCGACCCTTCCTCTATACCTGAACGCACTGACCGGAAGGGGAGTTCATTTGGTAACCGTGAATGACTACCTGGCCCGGCGCGATGCCGAGTGGATGGGGGGTATCTACAAATTCCTTGGCATGTCAGTAGGAGTCATCGTCCATGGGATGGATGATGCAGAGAGAAAGCAGGCCTATGCCTGCGATATTACATACGGGACCAATAATGAATTCGGGTTCGATTACCTGCGGGACAATATGAAATACGACCTGCAGGACTATGTCCAGAGAGACTTCTACTATGCCATTGTGGATGAAGTGGACAGCATCCTCATTGACGAAGCCCGGACCCCGCTCATTATAAGCGGGCCGGTGGAGCACAGCGAAAACGAGATCTACGTGGAGGTAAAGCCACTCGTAATCAACCTGAAAAAGAAACAAAGCTCTGTCATCAGATCCTTGTTGAAGGATATAAGGCGCGAGCTGGACAGCGGAAACACCGGAGATGGCACCATTGAGAAGCTGCTACAGGTAAAAAGGGGTGATCCGAAAAATCCTGTTTTTTTGGATCTAATTTCCCAACACCAAGGACTTAAGAAAGAAATCGACCGGTTAGAGGCCATGCTAAGCGCACAAAAGCTCCTGCCCGAGCTGGACCAGATTCTTTACTGCACTATTGATGAACGTAGCAACTCGGTGGAGCTGACAGAAAAAGGCATAAAGCTCCTGTCGGCAAGCGGGCTGGGTGACTTTGCCATTCCCGACCTGGACCTGGAAAGCAGGAAAATAGAGGAAGACGAGAGTTTAACTGAGAAAGAGAGGCATGAAAAGCTGAAAGAGCTGGAGGAAAGGTTCGTGCGGACTTCAGAGTTGTTGCACGCTACACAACAGCTCATCAGGGCCTACTGGCTTTTTGAAAAGGACGTCCACTATGTCGTGAAAGACGGGCAGATTGTGATCGTGGATGAGTTTACCGGGAGGATGATGCCAGGTAGGCGTTGGAGCGACGGATTGCACCAGGCCGTGGAGGCCAAAGAAGGAGTAAAGGTAGCCGAGGAGAACCAAACACTTGCCACCATTACGTTCCAGAATTTCTTCCGAATGTATGAAAAGCTGGCAGGAATGACCGGAACCGCGGACACGGAGGCAGCCGAGTTCGAAAATATCTACAAGCTTGACGTGGTTGTTATACCTACCCACAAGAAAATGATTCGGACAGACTACCCGGACGTGATTTACAAGACTGAGAGGGAAAAGTTCAAGGCCGTAGCAGACGAAATTAAGGAACTTTATGAAAAAGGACAGCCAGTACTCGTGGGAACCGTGTCAATCGAGAAGTCCGAGATGCTAAGCAAGATGCTTAAACGGGCGGGGATACCCCATTCTGTTTTGAATGCCAAGCACCACGAAAAGGAAGCAGAAATAATCGCCAAGGCCGGCCAGGCCAAAACGGTTACCATTTCCACCAATATGGCAGGAAGAGGAACCGACATTGTCCTGGGAGAGGGTGTGAGGGAGCTGGGAGGGCTTCACGTGCTGGGCACAGAAAGGCACGAATCAAGGCGCATTGACAACCAGTTGCGAGGTCGATCAGGACGCCAGGGTGACCCGGGATCTTCGCGCTTTTACCTATCCTTGGAGGACGATCTGCTGAGAATATTCGGTTCAGACCGGATTTCATCCATCATGGGCCGCCTGGGGATGCAAGAAGGTGAACCAATAGAGCACGGGCTCATCTCAAAAGCCATTGAAAACGCACAAAGAAAGGTTGAAGCACACAATTTTGATATCAGAAAGCACCTCCTGGAATACGATGATGTGATGAACAAGCACCGGGAGATCATATACTCATTGAGGAAAGATATCCTTGCGGGGGAGAGCGTACCCGAAATTATAGAGGATATGATAGAGGAGAAGATTGAGACCCTTGTAGAGCAGTGGGTGGACCCCAAAGATCATCCTGAGGATTGGGATATCCGAGGCCTGACGGATAATCTGTCCAGGATCTTTGGATTCAGGCCGAAAATATCCCCAAAGCATTTGGGCGAAGAGCGCTTTGAGAAGCTTGACGTCGAGGAACTGACCGAAATCATAAAAGAACAGGTCAAGGCCACATACAAGAAAAAAGAAGAGCTTGTGGGAAGAGAAGATTTGGGAGAGTTGGAAAGGCTGATCATGTTGCAAATCATAGATGATCAGTGGGTAAGGCACCTCCAAGATATGGAACATATGAAGGAAGGTATTGGACTCAGGGGATATGGGCAACTTGACCCACTGAGGGAATATCAGAAAGAAGGATTTGCCCTATTTGAAGAACTGATGGACCGTATTCGAGAGGAGACTCTCAGGACCCTGTTCCGACTTCAGTTTGTGGCCAAGGCCCCGGAACAGATCCCTAAAAGAAAGAAGAAAGCGCTTCACATGAGCCACGGAGACGAGGCGGCGCAACCAACCACGGTGAGAAGGCAGGGGAAAAAGATAGGGAGGAATGACCCCTGTCCTTGTGGCAGTGGGAAGAAATACAAGAAGTGTTGCGGGGCGAATAAATAAATCCAGGAGCCAGGAGGGTGAAAAGGAAGATTGGAATATTGGAATGATGGAAGATTGCAACAGTGGAAAATTGGAAAATTGGAATACTGGAATAATGGGAGAAAGTTAAGGGATTGGCGATTCGTTACTAGTTATTATTAGTTATATGTCAACAGTGGTGTCCAAAATCGGTGTAGGTTCAAGAAGTCAACCTAATAAACTCAACAGCTTATGGGCTCAGGATCACGGTTTATGAAATTAGGTTTCGTAATTGAGTATATCTTGGCAGGAAAACGGCACAGAAGGCATCAGGCATTAGGCATTAGGCGTCAGGCATTGGGGAGAAGGGCAAACATGTTTTTGTCTAAAGCCCAAAGCCTAAAGCCCATGGCCTATGTTACACGCCGCTCCGGGAACATCCCCTGCCTGGTGTTGCACGCCTGCCTGACTGCGCATGGCAGGCAGGGCAGACAGGCGTTCCCTTGCCTATTGCCAAAAACCGACTTTGGACAGATTTGATATGTCAAATACAAATAACGAGTAACGAATAATGAGTAACGACTAACGAATCCAGGGAGTGGTGAAATGACTGAGGGAGACTTGGTGGTGCCCGGTTTTAAAGCCTCTGCTGTATCGGCAGGGCTGAAAAAAAATGGGGGCCTGGATATGGCCCTCATTTATTGTGAGGTGGATGCGACAGTAGCAGGAGTCTTCACAACGAATCGTGTCCAGGCAGCTCCTGTTGTTTTGAGCAAGGAGAATATAAAAGACGGAAAGGCCCGTGCTATTGTGGCAAATTCGGGCAATGCAAATGCCTGTACGGGAATAAGGGGCCTGGATGACGCCAGGGCTACAGCCTCCATGGTTGCCCGTCAAATGGGGACAAGGGAGCAAGATGTTCTGGTTTGCTCCACAGGTGTGATAGGGCTTCCCCTGGATATGGGAAAAGTACAGCAGGCTATCCCTGAATTAGTGAGAGGCCTCTCAGAGGAGCGGTTCTCGGATGTGGCGAGGGCCATTATGACTACAGATACGTTTCCTAAGCTGAGCTGGAGAGAGGGACGAGCCGGGGATAAGCGTTTCAAGGTATTAGGCCTTGCAAAAGGCGCTGGCATGATTATGCCTAATATGGCCACAATGCTTTGTTTCATTCTGACGGACATGAGGATTGACAAGGAAACCCTTTCAAGATCACTCAGTCTGGCGGTTGACAGGACCTTTAATCGGATTACTGTAGATGGGGACACGAGCACAAATGACACGGTGCTGATCATGGCCAGTGGGTTGGCGGGAAATGGAGAATTGTCGCAAGAGGATGAGGAAGGGTTCATTACCACATTAGAAGAAGTGGCGGGCGATCTGGCAGGAATGATAGTAAAGGACGGCGAAGGGGCAACCAGGCTGGTGAAAGTTCACGTTAGAGGGGCCTTGGATGGCGAAAGCGCCTCAAAGGCTGCGAGGACCGTAGCTAATTCCCTTCTCGTGAAAACCGCCCTCTATGGAAATGACCCCAACTGGGGTAGGATCATGGCGGCCCTGGGCAGGTCAGGCGTTCCCATTGATGAGAACAGGATAGATATTTGGATTGGAGATGTTAAGATCGTTGCGAATGGCCTCGGCCTCGGAGTGGAATACGAAAAAAGTGCGGCAGAGATCATGAAGGAAAAGGAAAGCTACGAACTGCTCATAGATTTGAATCAGGGCCAACATGAAGACTACATTTGGACCTGCGATCTGTCTCATGAGTATGTGAGCATAAATGCGGACTATAGGACGTAGGTTTAGCTAGGAGTGAGCTAGAGTTATGAGTGAGCTAAAGTTATGAGTGAGCTAGAGTTATGTTTGTCTTGGAGCTTCGATGTATTGCCGATGCATGGGGCGGAGGTCGTAGGTCTTGTTATGCCGGAAGGGCTGTGTCGGTGCAGAAAAGCGGACTGAAGGAATAGGCGAAATAAGGATGTTGTTTAGGAGGTGATGGCGGGATGAACGCAGTGGTTATGGCAGGTGGATCTGGCACCAGGTTTTGGCCTGCAAGCAGGAAAGACCTGCCAAAGCAGTTCCTTAACATCACCGGCAGGGCGCCTATGCTGGTGGAGACTTGTGAGAGGTTGTCTCCTCTTGTGCCCTACGAACAAATGATTATCGTACTTGGGAAAAACCACGAAGACCTTGCTAAGGAACTCCTTTCGCAACGGCAGATACATATCATCGCGGAACCAATGGCCAGGAATACCGCCCCTTGTATTGGCCTGGGCGCACTGTATGCACAGTACTTAGGCTGCGACACTGCGGTGGCGTTCTTACCTGCGGATCATTTCATTAGAGATCAAGAGGCATTTCTAGAAGCGCTTCGAATTGCCGGCCGTGTGGCGCAAAAAGGTGGAATTGTCACTCTTGGCATAGTGCCAACCAGGCCAGAGACAGGCTACGGGTACATCCGAAGAGTTGACACACACGAGGATGGCAAAGACAAGCGAGTCTACAGGGTTTCCGCATTCGTGGAAAAACCCGATTTTGAGACTGCGAAGGAGTACCTTACAGATGGCGGTTATTTCTGGAATGCCGGAATATTTGTTGCCACGCCACAAACCATACTTGCCGAGATCAGGGCCTGTATGCCAGGTCTTTCAGAAGGCCTCAGCCGCCTGAGGGGCACTATTGGAACCGATGATTTTCCAAACGCGCTTAAGGAAGTATATGAGGGGTTGGAATCCATTTCTTTTGACTACGGTGTCATGGAAAAGACCAAAGGTGATGTATATGTTGTTCCATGTGACTGCGGCTGGAGTGACGTGGGATCATGGTCCTCCTTGTATGAGCTAAGGAGTTCGGAGTATGACAGCGCAAATAACCTGGTGGAAGGAGAGGCGCTGGTTATCGACTGCAGAAACAGTTTTATCTCCAGCAGAAACGGGCGAGTAGTGGCCGTCCTTGGCCTGGAACGATGCCTTGTTGTGGACACGGAGGACAGCCTGCTGGTGGCTGACCTTGATCGTGCTCAGGATGTCCGGAAGATAGTGGAAGCATTAAGAAAATCAGGAAAGGAGAGGTTGCTATGAAGGCGCACATATTTCGCGAGTATGATATCAGGGGCATAGTACCGGAAGAGCTAAATGAGGAAAGCGTTCATCAATTAGGACTTGCAATCGGCACGTATTACTCGAGGAAGGGGGTCAAGAAGATATCCGTAGGGCGGGACTGTAGGCTGAGCTCGCCTTCCTTGTTTGAGGGGCTGACAAAAGGCCTCATGGAAACGGGTTTGGATATCATAGACGTGGGAATGGTGCCAACTCCCCTTCTCTATTTTTCACTCCATCATTTAGATGTTGAGGGAGGCATCCAGATCACCGGGAGCCACAACCCACCTGAGTTTAATGGCTTCAAGGTATGCCTTGGGCATGCAAGTATCTATGGCCCGGAAATTCAGGAGATAAGAAAGATTGCCGAGGGAGGGTCGTTTGCTTCGGGCCGAGGGAACACTGAGAGGGCTGATGTTGTCACGCCTTACATTGAATATGTCACGGGAAAGATCCAAACCGGG
>JALVSJ010000189.1 GCA_027024445.1 Desulfobacterales bacterium | reverse complement strand
GGAAATGCTACTGTTCTGCCAAGCCATGATCTTTAAGATGCCTCACTACCGGCCGCTTCTGCCAGCCCGGCAAGGGCATTTATAACTGATGCAGCAATGGCTGACCCCCCTTTGCGCCCCACCAGGGTTATGTAGGGAACTCTGTCCTGTCCCATTAGCCTTTCTTTGGACTCTGCAGCGTTCACAAAGCCTACGGGCATCCCCACTATGAGTTCGGGCCGGCATTGCCCCGCCTCAATCAACTCTAACAACCTCATTAGCGCTGTGGGAGCGTTGCCTACAACATATATGCCGCCGTTAATGCGCTTCCTGACCATGTCAACTGCCACGGCGGCTCTGGTTATGCCTTCAGCCTTTGCTCTGGCCGCCACCTCCTCGTCTTTGATGTGGCACTCTACTGTGCATCCCCATCTAGAAAGGCGCCTGTCGCCTATGGCAACCCTTGCCATCTCGGTATCAGTAACCACCAGACATCCACTCTTTATGGCTCCTATCCCGCTGTTAATGGCCTCAGGATGAAACCTCGTTAGGGCGAGCAGCTCAAAGTCTGCAGTGGTATGGATCATCCGTCTTACAATAATCCACTGGTCCCCTTTAAACGGCCTTGGCTCAGGTACTTCTGAGTCAATAATAGAAAAAGACAATTGCTCTATCTCATTGGGCTTCAAGATGCACCTCCTTGCAGTATTTGACAAAATTTTTGGCAACCTCAGGGTTAGATCCCCAGTGCAAATGCACATACGATCCAATAGCGTTTTTATCAATGAATCCTTCTGAGCCCTTGCCGGTCATATTCCTGCCACTTACCCTGTAAACCTGCTCCGAAGATGCAGGAATATTTTCCACATAGGAATAGTGGAATTCGTGCCCCCTTGCCACTGTGCCTTTGGGTCCTAAAGGCGTTTTTCTCATGGTGGCAACTTCCCTGTAACCAAGGGACTTCAACTCTGGGCTCATCCTGGTCCTGACAGGGAATATCCCTACCATTTGATGCTCAGAGCCCTCAAGGTCCGTAATACTCTGCGTGAGATACATGAAGCCACCACATTCAGCATAGACAGGGCCTCCTTGGCGACAAAAATCCCTGATCCCCTTGACCAACCTCTTGTTCCTGCTCAGCTCATTGCAGTATAGCTCAGGATATCCTCCACCAAGAATGAGGCCTTGTACCCCTTCAGGCAGTTTCTCATCCCTGAGTGGAGAAAACCGCTTGAGGATGGCTCCAGAATCCCGCAATAACCGGAGATTCTCAGCATAATAAAAACAAAAGGCCTCGTCCATTGCAATACCTATGGGGACTAAATCCCTGTCTTCGGTTTTCTTCATCCTGTTTTCGTCATAACTCCTGTGGGACAAATCAACCACAAAACGATCCAGTATTCCATCAAGGTCCAAGCCTTTTTCAATCCAGGCAGCGAGCCGGCTGATACGCTCTTTTCCAAGGGGGTTGTCTTCATCTGTCACCAGTCCCAAATGCCGCGATGGCATCCTTAGTTCCCTATCACGCACGAGGCAACCGAGCATCGGCACCTCTGGCAGGGAACTTGTCATGGCTTCCTTCAGGTAGGTCGCATGGCCTTCCCCTGCCACCTTATTGAAGATTACGCCTCGGATGTTGAGGTCAGGGTCAAAGCGCTGGTATCCCATTGCCATTGCGGCAGCAGAGCGCGCCATGGACCTGGCATCAATTACAAGGATCACCGGGATCCCCAGCAATTTGGCCATTTGAGCAGTAGAGCCTGATTCTTCAGAGCCTGAGAAGCCATCAAATAACCCCATTACCCCTTCAACCACAGCTACGTCCGCATCTTGACAATATCTATGGAAGATTTCCCTGTTG
>JALVSJ010000188.1 GCA_027024445.1 Desulfobacterales bacterium | reverse complement strand
CGAGTTCTCAATTGACGTAGTGCTCAACACCTCCGTTAAGCCCTGGATTACAATCCGGGCCCTCAGACGCTGTCGTTGCCATTGACTAAGTCGTCTCGTTCAGCAATGCGCGGATTTGAGCACTCTTCCGTAAATGTCGCGTAAATACCGTCCCATCACATATACAACATAGTGCAAAGTTTGTCTAACTTTCCGCGTACGTGGGCTTTTTCGATTTATCGAGGATCAATAATCAAAGCCAATCTTTTTCACTACGAAAGGTCAGAATGACAGATATCCTGAATCCAGAGGCTCGAGCGCATTTCAGTAAACCTCAATGCATAAAGCTTAATTGGTGCCTTTTTAGCAGGTTCCAGCCTTGGTCCCTTAACTTCCTAGCATTTTCCAGATCTTCTTCAATGGGCACTTCCCGCTCGAGTCTAAGACTCTCAATATCCCCCTGGATCTTGATCAAATCTTCCTCTGCCTCCTTAATGGCAGAGCGCAGCTGGTTTGCCTCGACCTCAGCCTCTCCTATGAATTTCTCGAACCTGTCAATAGTCTCAAGAGGTGGTATTGGTTAGGAAATAACTGCTTAGTTGCCTCCCTTCAAAAGAATACAGCAATTCGTTAGATCATTGTTTGTCACCTTTTACCCTCTCTCCCTAAACCGTGCCCTCATGGCCATAACGTTATATATTGCAGGGAGTGTCATGCCCGTCAACTCCTCTGGCACACAAGAATCGAGCTTGTCGCCCGTCTTCTTCTCCCACGACCTGATCTCATCAGCCATGTGCATGATAATATCGCTGTAATCAACTGTCTTGAAGACTTTTTTCCACTGGGTATTGTCAATAGGGAGGGCAACTTCGGGGAAAATGGCAAATAATATCTTGCTTGCTGCTACCAAACCAAGAGTGCTCTTGCCTATACACATTGGCAAAATCATCTTGAAAACCTTCCACAACCGTAAAACGAGCTCTTCTCTATCGTTTGATGTCATCTCGACCAGGATTCTTTGGTAGGCATCGGCACCCTGAGACCTTATGATTTGCTTCAGATTCTTCATCTCCTTCCCTGCTATATCCCAGCATTGCCTTAGCCGCTTCGTGTTGCCTATTATCTTGTCTTTTTCTCGAATGTACCGCAGCCCATGAAATGGCCCTTGTCTAGTCATCAGAAAATTTGGCATCAGTATGGCAACATTAGTGAGAAATATTTTCCTACTCAGGTTTGCGCGTGACCTGTTAATTATTTCTAATACAATATCGTTGTAGCTAGTCCCGAATTCAGAAACGCACCTCTTGATAAATCTTGGCGAGTAAGGGATGCCATTTTTTCGGAACAAAATCTTAGTGTTAATAGTCATTATGCCCCAATAATAAATAATCAAATCCCGCGTGGCCATAGCGTATTAAGAGCCGAGACGGGTTTAAGAACACCTTGGCTAATGCTCTCTCTATTGACCCTACTGTTAGCCCTCAAGCGAGTAATGCATAGATTATGAACTCTCTGGAATTGAAGTTGATGATATCTTCTCCTGCGCCATCGCCAGCCTTTGGCTCAACTCAATGAGATATTCCCTCTGCTCGATCCTTTCTATCCAGCTTATGGGGATTGCATCTACTCCTAGGTACGCACCGCTTATGGCTCCTGAGATACATGCAATGGAATCCGAATCACCATTGGTGTTGGCTGCCCGCAGCACACACTTGCGGTAGCTATCCGGGTACCTCAGGAAACAATAAAGGGCCAGGGCAACAACCTCTTCCCCTACCCAGCCCTCACCCAGGTAGGCAAGGCCCTTCTCCTCATCTTCCCAAGCGAGGCATTTATTAACCTTTTCAATAGCTTCTTCCCCTT
>JALVSJ010000187.1 GCA_027024445.1 Desulfobacterales bacterium | reverse complement strand
TATCCTCAACGCGTAAAAGGTGCGCTGGGCATTTTCCAGTATCTCATCGACATTAGAAAACTGGGGAGTGACCTGGGGATACTTTGGGCAAAAACGAAGAGATTTCTCCCCTTCAACCACGGTCTTGCCAAAACCTAGTGCGATACTGGCTATCCCATCTTCAGGCATCATAGGTCCCACAGGGTAAAAATTATATGATTGAGCAACTCCGCCAATAGTTGGATAGTAATACTCCCCATGTTCCTGTCCTATGAGTTGCTGGACTATAACGGCCATGGCCTCCTCCTGAGGCCTGACTGATATAGTCCTGGAGTAGGATTTGGCTGATTCGTAATAAGTGGAGGCATAAACCAGCTTGATAGCAGTAATGAGGTGCTCGAGCCTCACGCTAAGGTTTGGATGATTGTTGGGAATCATGTAGGTCTTGTATATCCCGGCAAAAGGCTGGAAGTGGGCATCTTCCAGAAGACTCGAAGACCTGATTGAAAGTGGATAGATGACCCTTTCCAGAAACCCCTTCAGATTATCCACCAGCCAGTCAGGCATCTTCGCCCTCAAAAAGCTCTCTCTTATCTCCTCGTCGCTATAGCCTTCCTGGGAGTAATGCTTCAGGTCATTCTCCTCCACGAAAGATTCGAATCCGTCGGTACAAATGACCATGGTCTTGGGGATCAGGATATTCATCTGGGGATACTTTTCGTGCAACTCCTGTTGCTCGTGGAGCAATGCAGACATAAATGCAAGCCCCCTGGCTTTGCCCCCCAATGATCCAGAACCTATCTTGACAAAGTCCATCACATCCGGGTCAAAGTAGGCGGACTTGAACTGGGCTACCACGCCTTTCTGTCGCCATTTCCGGAGGCCATGAATCATAGAAATGAGATATCTGCGGATCTCTTCAAGATTTTCAAAGTCAGAGGGCTGGGCTTGCCTGATGGTAGAGGCAAGTGTGAACTCAGACCTGGCCATGATCCATCTCGAGAAATGGTTATGCTGGGCGTGGTACCAGAGAGACTCATCTGGAATCTGGGCCAGTTTCAGCTCAAGCTCATGAAGGTCCGAGGCCCGATCGATCTCTGTGCCGTCTGGCAGACGAAAAATAAAGTCTCCGAAGCCCAGGTGGGTGAGGAAGAATTCGTGCAGTTCATCAATCAGATTAGGACTGTTCTTGTCTATGAATGCAGCAGGTATACGGGAGGCAGTTTCCATATTTCTCGATTCCGAACTCATCAGAAGAAGAGGGAGATCGGGGATTTCATCCCTGATCATGGAAAGAATTTCAAAACCCGCGTTGTCATCAAGTTTTCCATCCCTTGGCAGCCTGGTATCAGATATTACCCCAAATAGGTAGTCTCTGTATTTTTCACAGAACATCACGGCTTCTTCGTATGTCCGTGCCAGCAAGATCTTGGGCCTCGCACGCATCAGCAAAAGCCTGTGCTCTTCATTTAATCCACTCTGGAGCACTGCTTGGGTTTGTTTGACTATCTCTTTGTAGATCAATGGAAGAAAGGAGGAATAGTATACGGGAGAGTCCTCGGCAAGAATGAGAACCCTGACCATGGCCTTCTGAGTGTCGAAGTCCACATTGAGGGCGTCCTCTGCATTCTTGACCAATGCAAGGAGGAGGTCAGAATTTCCCGACCAAATGAATATCTTGTCCACTCCCGTACAATCCAGGCTTTCCGGAAGGGGGAAAATGCTTCTTATGCTATGGGCCAGCAAAATAACAGGGAGAGATGGATTTAGCTTCTTGATTTCCAGACTCAGCGTAAAGGAGTCCATGTCCTCAAGGTGTGGCATGGTAATCACCATATCTACACTCTTCTGCCGTAGAAGCTTAAGAGCTTCCTTGGCCGAGGAAGTGCGGGTAACCCTTGGCGGCTGACTGAGGTTCAAGCCCCTGTACTCATTTATGATCTGAGAGGCAAGAGAGGTATCTTCCTCAAGAATGAATGCGTCATAGGGACTGGAAACCAGCAAGATTTCCCGTATTTTCTTGGCCATTAGCTCATGGAATGCCTTGAAGCGAGGATAAAATTCTGCTAATTCCTTTAGGTCTATGGTTTGGGCCATTTTTATATGTTTACGTTCGGTCTCCATGACCAGCCCCTGATCTACAAAGTTTACTTCTCTTAAGCCCCTTGGAATGCATTCGCAAGGACTTAGAACCTACTCTTTTTCGTCATTTCCCCGAAAGCCTGCTCTTTATAAGCCATATTTTGTGTCTTGTTAAGGGGTGGGACCTGTTATTTTGTCGATACCTCCCATATACTCCCTTAATTGATCAGGTATAAGTACTGAGCCGTCAGCCTGCTGATAATTTTCAAGTATTGCAACAACGGTTCTGCCCACAGCAAGTCCTGAGCCATTCAGAGTATGCACCAACGCGGTTCCCTTTACGCCTTTTTTCTTATATCGGATCCCGGCCCGTCGCGCCTGAAAGTCTGTGAAATTACTGCATGACGATATTTCCCTGTACAATCCCTGACCCGGAAGCCACACTTCTAAATCATAAGTCTTGGCTGCAGAAAAGCCCAAATCTCCAGTACATAAACAAACTACGCGATAGGGCAACTCAAGCCGTCGGAGAATCTCTTCGGCATTTCTGGTCAGTATCTCCAATTGCTCCCAGGATTCTCCGGGTTTACTAAACTTGACGAGTTCAACCTTATTGAATTGATGCTGGCGAATGAGGCCTCTAGTATCCTTGCCATAAGAACCTGCCTCTGATCTGAAACAGGGAGTATAGGAGACATATGAGATGGGGAGTTGTTCCTCGTTGAGAACCTCCTCACGGTGTATATTGGTGACAGGCACCTCAGCAGTGGGTATTAAAAAATAGTCCCATCCTTCTATCTTGAAAAGGTCTTCTTCAAATTTGGGCAACTGCCCTGTGCCCGTCATGCAGGCCCTATTTACCATAAAGGGAGGAAGTATCTCCAAGTATCCATGCTCTCTGGTGTGGATGTCCAGCATAAAGTTAATCAAGGCCCGCTCAAGCTTTGCGCCCAACCCCCTATAGAGGGCGAACCTGGCACCTGCTAACTTTGCGGCACATGCAAAATCAAGAATGCCCAGTTTTTCTCCAATTTCCCAGTGCGGTAAGGGCTGAAAATCCATTTCTTTTTTTTCACCCCATGTCCTGATTACCGGGTTGTCGGCCTCGTCTTGTCCGACAGGTACTGAGTCATGTGGAATATTTGGTATGATCATTAAAAGTTCCTGAAGCTTTTCTTCATACTCCACCACCTCTTTCTCCATGCTCTTTATATTATTGGAAACCTCTTTCATCTCAGCTATGAGCTCGGAAGCGTCTTGCCCCTGTTTCTTTAGCTTAGCTATTTCTTGACTCACCGTGTTTCTTTTGTGCCTCAATTCTTCCAAACGGGTTATAAGCGCCCGCCTCTTTTCATCCACTTCTTTGAAATTTGACATATCAAGGTCATAGCCTCTCGCATTCAGCATTTCCTGAACTTCTTCCAGATGAGTTCTTACGAATTTTAGATCCAGCATTGCCCAACTCCTTTCCAAAAGTATTTGAGGCGGATAATCCACAGATATTCCAGGTACTGTTTGACAACGCTATCTTACACCATTAAGTTTCTAAAATACAATCCCCTGGCTTGATAGAGATGCTGAGAATAGCAATTGCGCTTTGTACCTCAATGTAGTAAACAAATGTCACAGACGGACACGAACCCATAGCGATTGCGGTTCTTATTTTTTTGTCTGTCCGCAAAGGGGCTTCGGAATACTGACGCTAAGTTAGTTGGAAATCGCCATAAAGGAAATCCAAGCACTTCGTAGCAGGCATTTAGCTTCAACAAGGAAGCATAATAAGTATAACGGAGCCTGTTGTAAGATATTATGAGGAGTAAAAACTTTTGCCTATGGAGCAAAAAAATAAAGAAAGAAACGTATTTTGGAGAACATTCAGTTCGGTCAGACTTACAATTGTTCTCCTCATCTTCATTGCCATAGTTTCCATACTTGGAACCTTCATCCCTCAGAGGGAAGAGGCTGTGGAATTTGCCCATCGGCTGAGCCCTGAGACCTTTCATTTTTTTCAAGTCATTGGACTCTTCGATATGTATCACACCGCCTGGTTCAGGATACTTATCGGGCTGCTAGCTCTAAACCTCATTATCTGTTCAATAGATAGGTTCCCAGGTGCGTGGCGCCGTTTCAGCGCCCACCCTAGGCCCGATCGATCAAAGATATTCGAAGATATCCCACAAGAGCAAACTATCACTATTGCCGAAACCCTCGACTCGGTATCTGCCACTGTTGAAGAACTTCTTAAATCAAAATACAGAAGAATTGCCACCAAGGTGACAGGATCTGCGGCTTTTTTTTATGCGGATAAGGGGAGGTTTAGCCACTTCGGAGTATACCTTGTTCACCTCAGCGTATTGGTTATTATTGTGGGCGCGTTGATTGGATCATTTTATGGGTATGAAGCCTACGTCAACATAATGGAAGGTGACCAAGTGGATAGCGCCATGCTTAGAGGGAGAATGCTTCCAGTGGATCTGGGATTTACCGTGCGGTGCGATGATTTCAACGTGTCTTTTTACGACAACGGCGCACCAAAGGAATACCGTTCTAATTTAACTTTTCTGAACAATGGGAAGAAGCTCAAGTCAGCGGTGTTACTGGTGAATCACCCCGTAAAATTTCGCGGGATAACGTTCTATCAATCAAGCTACGGTACCGTAGTGGGGGATCGAGCTTTTATCAGGATAGTTCGCAAAGCCAGCAAACCTGAAATCAAAACCCTAAAAGCAAAGCTGGGCCAGGAGATCCCCCTGCCAGGAGATGAAGGGTCCTTTACTATTTCCCAAATAAAGGATAATTTCATGAATATGGGCCCCGCTGTGCTGATTCAAATCCTCTCTCAACAGGAGGGCGCGCCAACCCGATTTTGGGTCTTTCAATACCGCGACAGGATAAAACGACAATTTCCTGGTATATTTGAAAGATTCCCCAAACTAAATCCATCAGCCTTCAGGCCCTATACCTTTTTTTTAGAAGGAATAGAAAGTAAATACTATACAGGCCTTCAGGTGAGCAAGGACCCGGGCGTACCGGTAGTTTGGACTGGTTTCATCATGATCATCGGGGGGCTCTTTATCACATTTTTTGCCTCACACAGGCGGCTATGGATAAGAGTCATCCCTGTGGGAGACAAATCCAAGGTAACTGTAGCTGGAATGGCGAACAGGAATCCTGTGGGATTAGAAAGGGAGATTCAGGAACTTCTGGCAGATATGAAAGCATCTTTCGGAGACACAAAAAATGCTTAACACAACCATATTGAGCTATATTACATTTGTCTATTTTATAGCCTTCTTTTTTTACCTCTGCATGATGATATTGGGTAAACCGAGTCTTGGAAAGGCGGCGACGATAACCTGTTTTGGGGGCTTTTTCGGACAGGCGTTTGCCATCGGATTGAGATGGTACGAGTCTTACAAGATGGGCATTGGCCATGCCCCTTTTTCAAATTTATATGAATCGCTGATATTCTTTAGCTGGACTATTATCCTCCTTTATCTGATTGTTGAATGGCGAACGAAAAACAAGACCTTAGGGGTGTTTGTATCACCTCTGGCATTTCTTGCTCTGGCCTATGCCTCCTTCTCCCCTTCTATAGAAAGCAGGATCGAACCGCTAGTCCCGGCACTGAAGAGCAACTGGCTTATTGCACACGTCATAACGTGCTTCTTTGGATACTCTGCATTCGGGATATCATTTGCATTGAGTTTGATGTATCTCATCAAGAAGAGAGAGAGACAGGACGAAAAGGGAAATTTCTTCACCAGGCTGTTGCCAAGGCCTGCAGCTCTTGATGAGCTAAATTATCAGATCGTCGCAATAGGTTTCTTGATGCTCACGCTTGGCATTATAACCGGCTCAGTATGGGCCCACTCTGCATGGGGCAGCTACTGGAGCTGGGACCCCAAAGAAACCTGGTCACTGATAACATGGCTGGTTTATGCCCTGGTCCTCCACTCCCGCATGGTAAGGGGGTGGCGGGGCAGACGAATAGCAATGCTTTGCATTATTGGTTTTAGTTGCGTGCTTTTCACCTATTTTGGGGTGAACTACCTTGCGGGATTGCATAGCTATGCAAAATCCTGATGACTTCCTTTTCTCTGATGCCCGTCCACGGAAGATCTCAAGAGATTAGAGTTCCCGAGTTTGTAGCCTTCGTTCTTGAACGTCTTCAGAACGGTGGCCATCAGGCCTTTATTGTGGGAGGGGCTGTCCGAGATTCAATTTTGGGTCGCCCTCATGATGACTGGGATATAACCACTAGCGCCTCGCCTTCTCAAATTGAGCAAATTTTTTCTGATATCCCCCGCTACAAAGTAAAGCATGAAACAGTGACCCTTCTTATCAGGGACCATAAGGTGGAGGTTACAACATTCAGGGGCCCAAACAGCAAAGCTCTCCGTTCAGACCTTTCAAGACGTGACTTTACCATAAATGCAATGGCCTTCAGTCCAGTGGAAAAGGTGATTGTTGACCCATTTGGGGGCCAGGTTGACCTTGGTAGAAAGGTCATTAAGGCCGTGGGTGATCCAGTAGAAAGATTTAAGGAAGACCCCATTCGCCTGTTACGGGCTGTCCGTCTAGCCACTGAGCTGGGATTTAGTTTGGATCACCATACTTTTTCAGTGATGAGGGCAATGGCTCGCTCACTGGCAGACGCGGCAAAGGAAAGGATAAGAGACGAGTTGATCAAGATCCTTATTACCCGCAACAAGCCCTCGTCGGGCTTTTACTTGCTGCATCGCGCTAACTTGCTCGCCGTTGCTATACCGGAGCTTTTGGAGGGATACCTCAAGAGGCAAAACAGATATCATCAATATACCATATTCAAACACATAATGGTTACCATGGATACGGTGCCTCCCATCCTATTGCTGAGGCTCACCGCACTTCTTCATGATATTGCGAAACCTCGGGTGCGAACGAAAGGGAGAGCCGGATGGCGCTTTATAGGGCATGAAAAAGCCAGCGCAGAGATGGCTCAGAATATCTTGATCCGCCTGAAATTCAGCTCTGAGATAACAGAAAAGGTTACGCATCTAGTAAAACATCACATGATAGGCTATAGGAGTGAGTGGAGTGACTCAGCACTGCGCAGGTGGATCGGCAGGATTGGCATAGAGAATTTAGATATGCTCATTGAATTCAGAAAAGCAGACCTGATTGCCCACGGCACAGGACACGAAGAACTTGGCTTGCTGCAGGAGCTCAAAGAAAGGGTTTATAAGCTTTCGGTGCGAGAGGATCTGGTGCTTAACAGGAGTGATCTAGCAATAGACGGCAACACCGTGATGAAGGTCCTAGGCATTCAGTCCAGCCCAAAGGTTGGAGAAGTCCTCAATGAGTTACTTGATCTGGTTACAGAACACCCGGAGCTAAACACAACAGACAAACTTGTCGATATCTTAGAAAAAAGATTCAAATCCTGAATTAATATTGCTTGACCCCCTTGTAGCTGTTTTCTATACTCCCGTGGCCAAAATGAGGGATAATGGCAGAGAGGCAAATCTGGGCAAAATGGCATCACACAGAGAATCAACAGCACATACATATCCTTGTTCTGGTTTTTTAATAGTCATCGCGGTAACCATCTTTTTATGCTTTGGTTGTACCGCCCCCATTACACAAACCACCCGCGAACCAAGTATCCCGATCGAAAAACAAGCCCTTTCCACTGAGACACCCCCCAAAGAACCCGAGACCACTCCCAACCCAAAGGTGGTTGCTAATCCAAAAGTGAGTTCGAAATCCCAAAGCGAACAGCAAGAAGAGCCCGGTAGCCCAATGACAGAAGCCGCAGTTGATATAATACCTACAACGCGCTCATTACCAGAGCCCAAGACTGGGGCAGTTCTAGGAGATCTCCCGATATCTAAAAAGCAGCACAAAGAACAGACCCTGCAACCTACCCCCTGCCCACCTTCGGATGAGGCCCAAGTGAAAAAACTATCCGATCAAGAGCTTCTTGATTCAGCCCTTGAGTTCTGTCAGACCGCATCCGACTATTGGGAGCATGGAGACCTGGACAACGCCCTGGATGCACTGGACCAGGCCTACTCACTTATCTTGAAGGTTGATGGAAACGGCAAACCTGAAATTGACCAACAAAAGGACGACCTTCGGTTTACCATTTCCAAGCGAATCATTGAGGTTTATTCGTCCCGTTTTACAGTTGCTAGCGGGAACGGCAAAGAGATCCCTCTCGTAATGAATAAATATGTTAAACAGGCCATACGCCTTTTTCAGACTCAAGAGCGTAATTTTTTTCTGAATGCCTACCGAAGGTCTGGCAGATACCGCCCACTTATTGTGAAGATGCTGAAAGAAGCAGGGTTGCCTGAGGAACTCTCCTGGTTGCCTTTAATAGAGAGCGGTTTCAAAATCCGGGCCCTATCTCGAGCAAGGGCCCTGGGCCTGTGGCAGTTTATCGCTTCAACGGGGTACAAGTATGGACTGAAGAGGGACAGGTGGGTGGACGAGAGGATGGACCCTGAGAAATCCACCCGGGCGGCCATAGCCTACCTTAAAGAGCTACATAGAATATTTGGAGACTGGACAACTGCTCTGGCCGCATACAACTGCGGTGAGGGCACGGTGCTCAGATGTATCAGGACCCAGCACATAAATTATCTGGACAATTTCTGGGATCTTTATCAAAAACTGCCAATGGAGACAGCCTTTTACGTGCCCAAATTCATGGCCGTACTGCATATCCTTTCAAATCCGAGTGCCTATGGTTTTACCCTTCCCGCAACAGATGGCCCTGTCGAGGCAGAAACCGTGACCATAGACAAGCAGGTGCATCTGAAAACCATAGCCAGGAATCTGAACATCAGTTATCAGCTGTTGCGGGAGCTAAACCCTGAACTCAGATTCAATTCAACGCCCAATCGGCCTTATGCTCTGAAACTACCTAAAGGCAAAGGCAAACTCTTGATGGCGAAGCTAAAGGACTTGCCGGTATGGAGTCCCCCTGTTCCTGCCTATGTGGTACACAGGGTACGAAGGGGCGAGACTTTGTCCGGCATAGCCAAAAGATACCGAAGTTCTGTCAGGGCGATTGTTGCATTTAATCGGCTGCGAAGCGCTAGGTTTATCAGGGCCGGATGGAAGCTTAAAATCCCTTTTAGGCAAGGCAAGTTTGTAAGGGCATCAATGCCGCCTTCAAAGAAAGCCTCCGCTCTTCCAATAACTCAGGACCTGGGCGAAATGGTGAGATACACCGTCAGGAGGGGGGACTCTTTATGGAAAATCGCTAGACGTTTTGGGACTACAACTCGAGCTATTAAGCGAGCTAACAACTTGAAGGGTCACCAACTCCGGATTGGCCAAGTTTTGCTTGTGCCTAGAGCGCAAGAACCAGCTGTTACTTTCAAGACAACACGGTATAAGGTAGAAGAAGGGGATTCCCCCTTTGTAATAGCGCAGAAGCACCAAATGAGCCTTGCTGAATTCCTGAAGTTGAATCACCTAACACCTAGAAGCACCATCTTTCCTGGACAGATTGTGTTGGTGAAGGCAGAGTAAGCTATTGCCATGTGTTGGGCCGGGAACATGTCTTGAGTTGAAGGGCTGTTTGATTGAACGGAACAGGACAATCAGTTCTATGGGGTGTGGCCCTCAGCCTCTTCATTGGCGGACTAGGGTTCCCTGTGCCCGAGAATCCTCTTCTTATTGGAGGAGGCTACGCAATTTCACAAGGAATTAGCGACCCCATACTCAGCCTACCCTTATGGTTCCTGGCAATTCTAACCGGAGACACAATGTTATTCTGCATTGTGCGGTGGCTTTTCACAATGCCGCTTCTGAAGAAATATATACTGAAGATGGTGGGGGCAAAGAGATTCGAGATGTATCAGAAAGCCTTTCTTGTGCATGGCGGATGGACTTTGTTTTTTGCCCGATTCACCTTTGGCATAAGAGCTGCCGCCTACGTTGCAGCCGGTGCTGCCTATTATCCGTGGGCCAGGTTCCTTGCGGTAGATGGCATTTCGGTGGCTATCCAATTGTTCCTGTTTGTTTCCCTCGGCTATTATGCAGGCGACCGTGTCAGCTGGGCGCAGGCCACTGGACAGACCATTGCCCTCCTCCTAAGTGGAGCAGTAGTTGTCAGTATAGCGAGTTCATGGATTGCAACCAGGTTCATCAGGCACCTGACTAGCAAGGAGCAGGACTGACGCAAAACGAGCTAAGGGGATCGCACTCAGGGAATGTGATTCAAGAGCTCATCCAATGTCTCGATTTCCATGTCAGCTCTGGGCCACCCGGAGGTATCCATATCAGGATGGACGTTCTTGATTAGGGCCGTGAGAGCGCCTGCCGCCTGTCCCGCCATAATATCAAAGAGGAAATCGCCCACAACCAATAGCTCATGGGGCTTGATTCCCATAGCGTTGGCCGCCTTCAGCACTCCCTCGGGATCTGGCTTGGGCAGTGCGTTTTCTCGAGTTATGATAACAGAAAAATCTTCCCGGTTTATTCCATTGAACCTTCTTAGGACCTCGTTCACAGAAACCAGGCTGTTCCTGGTAATTATTCCCAGTTGAATCCCCATCGTTTTGAGAATTTTCAGACATTTTACAGCCCCTTCGTTCGGAATAGAGTCTCTGGCTGCCTTTTTTTCGTGCTTTTCCAAAATCTTATACAGACGCCCTCTTTCCTCCTCGGGTCTTGATTCTATGTACTCCAAGATGGGAATCTCAGCTGGGCACCCCATTTCCCTCTTTATGGCAGGGAAATCCAGAGCCCCTGGCAGCGTGAGGGTGCCATCCAGATCAAAAAGGACGCCCCGAATTGTCTTGGGATTGCTAGAAAACCGAACTCTCATCCCAAACAGGCTGCCTCTTTTCTATGAACGCTGTGAAGCCCTCGGTGGCATTTACACTTACCCCAGCAAGCGCCATCATTTCCTTGGCGTACTGGTAGGCCTGCCACTCTGTCATCTCGATCTGTGAGTAAAACACCTGTTTAGCCATATATATTGCATACTTGCTGGCTCTGGCTATTTCCTTTGCCCACGCGAAGGTCATCTCATCTAATTTATCGTCCGGAAATACCTTGTTTACCAGATGAAAGCCTTCGGCCTCTCTTGCTGTGTACAGGTTAGCAGTCATGAGCATCTCCATACACTTTTTCTGTGGCACTGCGCGGCTCACTGCCACTGTGGGAGTCGAGCAATTGTAAGAATAGATAAGTCCTGTCATTCCGAATTTAGCTTTCTCCTCTCCCGCTGTTATGAGGTCGCAGGCAGCAGCAAGGTGACACCCACCTGCCATGGCAATGCCCTGAACCTGGGCAATGATGCACTGGGGCGCCATGCGCATGGTCATCATCATGTTGAACGAAGTGTGAAATAGTCTGCGGATCTCTCCTATGGGCTGGTCCAATATCTCCTTTCGATCATGCCCGGCACAGAATACTTCCCCGGCGGCCTTGATAATGATAACTTTCACATCACCTCTGATCCCTGCATCCTGAAGGCACGCAATTATCTCTTCCTCTGCTTCTCGGCCCAGAGCGTTGCGCTTCTCGGGCCTGTTGAGTGTAAGTATGCCGATCTCTTCCTTTTCCTCATAAAGAATGTTCTTGTATCCCATGAATGCCTCCCTCTTTGTCTAGTTTTCTTGCTTAGCCCATTCTTTGTCTCTAAGCAGCCGTCTTAGTGCCTTTCCAGATGCTGAGCGCGGGATCTCATCGACAAATTCCACAGACACAGGGACCTTGTAAGGTGCCATTTTTCTGCGACAAAACTCCCTTATCTCATCTTCAGTAGCAGTTTCCCCTTCCTTAAGTTGAATAAACGCCTTGGGGGCCTCTCCTTTGAGTTCGTCCGGGATGCCAACTATCACCAAATCCTTTATCTTGGGGTGTTCCAGCATCATATCTTCCACTTCAGAAGGAAACACTTTTTCTCCTCCCACATTTATCATGTCTTTCTTTCGATCCACAATATACGCAAAGCCGTCCTCATCCATGTAAGCGATATCGCCCGAGTGAAACCACCCTTCAGGGTCAAAAGCCGCCTTTGTGGCCTCGGGTTTGTTCAGATAACCCAACGTAACACAAGTTCCTTTTACACACAATTCTCCCTGCTGGCCTGGGGGCAAGGTGTTTCCATGTTCGTCTATTACCTTGATCTCAGCGTCATCCATACCCTTCCCACATGAGCCTATTCGAGTTTCAGTATACGGAGCAGTTGTACCTACACAGGATACCTCTGTGAGGCCCCATGCCTCGGCGTATCGCCATTTGAGCTTTTCCTGAACCTGGCGAATGAGATTTTCAGGCATCTTTGTGGCAGCAGAGAGGCAAAACGCCACAGAGGATATGTCCCTTTTGTCCAGATCGGGCTGTTTAAGGAGCAAGTTGTACATGGGCGGGACCCCCTGGAATATGGTTGGCCTCAGCTTTTCAATATCACTGAGTGCCTTGTCAGGGTAAAATCTTTCTACAGTGATCACGGTGCCACCAGCTGATAACATGCCAAACGTACCATTTACAAGACCCCAGCAGTGGAAAATAGGAGTGGCCACCATAATCGTGTCGTCGGGACTGAAATGTACTTTGCCAAAGTTAACCGCATTATGCCAGATGTTGAGGTGAGTAGCCATAACACCCTTGGGCCATCCAGTAGTTCCGGAGGTGTACATTAGATGACATATATCACTTCCTTTGGTCCCAGGAGCTTCAAACTCCCCGCTGCCCTCCTTCAGCATAGTTCTGAAACTTGGGTAGTTGCACCCCCCTTCTAGGACAACGATATCGGACAAACTTTTTACTTCACCACGCACCGCTTCCACTATGGGTAGCCTCTTGGCATCGGTAAGAACCGCTTTCGTGTTGCAGTCATTCAAGATATACGCAACCTCCGTCTCCTGAAGCATTGCATTGACAAGATTGAGGGTTACCCCAGCTCTCACGGTGCCAAGATAAGCAATTATCAATTCAGGGAGACTAGGGAGAAAAAGGGAGAGGACATCTCCTTTCTTGAGTCCCATATTTACAACAGCCTGCGCCGCAGAATTGATTAGACGATCCAACTGGACATAAGATATGCGGCGGTCCTCAAAAATAATGGCGGTCTTATCAGGGGTATGATCAACGTGTCTTTTAATAATATCAGAAACGTTCATGGCTACCCTCCTCAAAGTTGTTTGGTTATGTTACAAATTTTGCATCATCCGTACCAGCAATTAATGAAAATACCCACCAGCAAATATAGAGGAAAGAAGCAAAGAAACACCGGCGAAGCTGGGAAGCGATGGCGAAAGCGTCATGCACGCGTTAAATCTACCTGATTTGCTTGCAAGTGGAAAAACGGGACGACCAGAGGCTTTCATAACCTTGATTCAGGCCCAGTGACGGAGAAAATACCATACGCAAACTAAATTCGGTGTCATAATACACCAGTTTTCCAGCCGTGTGGCGATTCTGCACCAGGTGAAAGACAGTGGATATATGTGGCATTTTCAATTCTTCCTCAAACTTTTTCGCGGTAGGAGCATTAACTGAAGAAGTTGAGCATTTCTGAGCAAAAATAGTGTAAGCTGAAGACGTTGGATTGGCATAGCAATTGCTCGACCAATTATGCGGTTCCGACAAACCCTTTTAGCCGTGTCTAACCTGTAAGGAGGAGATACATGAAAGAAAAAGATCATATTCCTTTGGGAGTAGGGTTTTATCCGGACTGGTTTTACAACCACTATGGCATATCGTTTGACAAGAAGTATTACTTTGATCCTGAGACAAGGGTAGAGGCCAGATTGGCCATGGATAAAGCCCTACACGAAAGATTCGGTGACGTGGGGCTTGGTGACCCGGATCCAGCACCAAAACCCCTTATCACATTTGGCATGGTGATGTTACCCGCGGTATTTGGATGTGAAATTGTTTTTGAGAAAGATGCTTTGCCGTGGGCCATGCCTATGAATCTATCTCGAGACAAGGTAATGAAGCTGGAGGTCCCGGATATCCATAATACATCACCCATGAAAGAAATGATTAAGCAAATAGAATATCTACAAGAAAAATACGGAAGGGTTGTGGGTGACATTAACACTACCGGGGTACAAAACCTTGCTCTCAAGATCAGAGGCGATCAGTTGTACATAGATTATTTTGAAGATCCAGAACTCTGCAGGCACCTTCTCAAGATCTGCGCCCTGGCCATGACAGAACTGTTCAAATTCAACAAGAAAGTAACCGGGACAGGGGCACTGGACGTAACACCCATGTGTGATCCAAAATTGTGTGTACTGCCAAATTGCACCATTGAACAAATCTCCTTAAGCACTTACGAAAAATATGTCTTACCTTGGGATAATTACGTAGCCGATGCATGTGCTCCAATAGGAATTCATCATTGCGGGTCAGTGGATCAAGTGCTTGATGGTTATGCAAAGGTCAGGCATTTAGAATTCATTGAAATCGGATTCGGGTCAGATGTGAAAAGGACAAGGCAGGTATTCGGGCCAAAAGTGGCCGTTAACGCAAGAATAAATCCTGTATTGATGAAAAATGGCACTCCCGAAGAGGTTGCCTCAGAGGTGCGCAGGCTCATTGACAATGGCTCCCCGCTTGAGAATTTCTCCATTGACACGGTCGGTCTCACCTATGGCACGCCTGATGAAAATGTAAGAACCGCGCTCCGAACGGCCGCCGAATATGGAAAGATCCGAAAAGACCATGCTCCAAAGACAGAAGCGCGTGTTTATCCTGTTGCGTTTCCCCCTACTACTAAAGGCCGAGTAAAGACAGTGCTCAAGAGTGCGACAAAAGAGGTTATAATTGGTCCTGATGAGCCTTTCGTTATTATTGGGGAAAGAATCAATCCCACGGGAAGAAAGACCCTTGCCAGGGCAATCCAAGAAGGAAAGATAGACATAGTTTGTGAGGAGGCCATTAAGCAAGCCCGTAGCGGAGCTCGTGTGCTGGATGTAAACGTGGGGGTCTCCGGGATTGACGAGGCAGCAGCCCTCAAGCAAGCTGTCATTGCAATCCAAGAAGTTACGGATCTTCCTTTATGTATTGACTCAGCAGACCCTGAAAGTATTAGAGCAGCACTTGAAGTCTATGATGGAATCCCCCTAATTAACTCGGTAAACGGCGAAAGACAAAAGCTTGCGGCCATATTGCCTTTGGCAAGGGATTTCCATGCTCCCGTAATCGGGCTAACAATGGACGAAAACGGAATCCCTAAGAAAGCTGAAGGCCGCTTAAGGATTGCGTCACTCATTGTGGAGCAGGCTGCAGGTTACGGAATACCTCCGGACAAGATCATAATTGATCCCCTGGCCATGGCTGTGAGCGCAGATCACGAATCGGCTGTTGAAACCTTAAAGGCGCTGGAGCTCATCCGAGATCAATTGGGGGTCAATCTTACCCTAGGGTTATCAAATATTTCTTTCGGCCTGCCCGATCGTGAAATGATCAATATCATGTTTTTGGCCATGTGCGCTGCAGCAGGTCTTAACAGTGCTATTGTGGACCCCACTGTGGAGTCCATGCAGCAGGGCATCTCAATAATTGAGATGCTGAGAGGCAGAGATCCCTACTGTTCCAACTACCTTGCAATGTTTAGGACCCCGGGGCCCGAAAACAAGGAGATGCCCCTTGAGAACCTGGATGATATCGGGACCATGCTGAAACAGGCCGTCATCACTGGTGATCGGAAAAGGGTTACCTCGTTGGTGGAACACGCATTAAGCGAGGGTGCAGGTTCCGAAGAAATTATCAACCAACACCTGATACCGGCGCTAAACATCGTGGGAGAAAAATTCGAACAAAGGCAAATATTCATACCCGAAATGATGATGGCCGCCAAATGCGTACAGGCCTCTATGGATATTCTAAGGCCCCTAATCAAGAAAGACGCTTCAGAAGTCTCTCTTGGTACTGTGGTCCTCGGTACTGTGTTCGGTGATCTCCATGACATTGGCAAGAATCTGGTAAAACTCCTCTTGGAAACCTCGGGTTTTAAGGTAGTGGATTTGGGAGAAAATGTTGCGCCGAGCACATTTGTAGAAGCCGCCAAAGAGCATGGTGCCCAGATAGTGGGCCTGTCCTCTCTTCTTACCACAGGGGATCCGTACGTGGAGGAGACCATAAAGGCCGTTCGGGAGAGTGACATAGGAAATAAGGTGAAAGTGATCTGTGGAGGAGCAGCTATTACTTCAAAATTTGTTGAGTCATGCGGAGCAGATGCCTACGCCAAGGATGCTGCTGAAGGCGTGAAGAAGATAAAGAACCTGCTTGGAATCCGGGGGAGCTAGAAGTGCCCATCGTACGTTTTCTCCCTTGGGGAAAGAAGATAGATCTGCCTGATTCAAACCCAGTTATTGAGTATGCAAGAGCTGCTGGTGTTCAAATCGAATCAACATGCGGGGGCAAACGGAAGTGTGGCAAATGCAAAATTATTATCAAAGGAGATCACGAGTCGATCTCGCCACCTGAAGAGGCTGAAAAGAAGCTCCTGGATCGCAGGCTGTTGGGAGAGGGCTACAGGCTTGCGTGTGCTGCCCATGTCTTGAAAGACACTACAATCCTTGTCCCGAGAGAGAGTCGGTCTTCAACTCAGGTTATATTGGCATCTGCCAGAGACCTCCCGCCGCCGCATGCCGTTCGTGCCC
>JALVSJ010000186.1 GCA_027024445.1 Desulfobacterales bacterium | reverse complement strand
GGTCCCAGGAAACCCAGGACCTCCCCCTTGTCCACGCTAAACGATATATTGTCTACTGCGACTACCTCGCCAAAGGTCTTGGATAGGTTTCTTACTTCTATCATTTCCTATCTCCCCGAGAACCTTGAACTACCTGTTGCCAGATCTCCTGCACAGCAAATTTGATGCCGAATCCCACAAACGCCGTTGGGCCAACAGGCCAAAATTATGCAGCCCCCCCTGATACGGTACCGTGCGTGGCGAATAATTTGCTGCAAAAACGAAATTTTACATTAGGAAAAAGGCTTACCGCAGTCAAGCGTCCTGTTCGCTACCCCCTGTCTCATCATAGATCCACCTCAGGAAATCCGGATTTCCTTCAACTATGGGCAGGCTGACCACACACGGACATTCATAGCTGTGTAAAGACCTGACCGCATCCATAAGTCTTTCCATCAATTCCTCTCGTGTCTTTACAATTACGACGGCCTCTTGATCCTCCTGGATCTTTCCTTCCCACCAATAAAAGGATCGGATGCTGCCGATTATGTTTGCGCACGCAACCAGCCTGTCCTCCACAAGCCTTTTGCCGATCCTCGCTGCCTCTTCCTCGCTGCTCGCCGTGATGTACACAAACCTGGCACTCATGGTGACACCTCCTACATTGTCAGCTTTTCCTTGACCCAACCTATTTCTTTACCTATACTCGCACTGCATTTAAAGGAAAATGTAGCTTATCCAGGCCTAAGTTTGGCCCATGTGTATTTGGCCTATTTCTTACGCCTGAATCCAAGGAGGTTGTTTATGGGAAAAGTTGCAATTATCGGGGTGGGCCAGAGTGCTTTTGTTAGGGGTTACCCCGGCTCCATCAGGGAACTTGCGTTTGAAGGATTCAGAGAAGCCATGAAGGATGCCGGGCTTACCGTAAAGGATATTGACGCATCCGTAATATGCTCGGCTCCAGAGTATGACAAACAAAGGTCACCTGCGGGTGTGTTCGCCGAATACCTGGGTCTGATCCCGCAGCCAACGTGTTATCTGGAAAGCCTGTGCTCATCGAGCAGCATGGGGCTCAGGGTGGCATATGCTCTCGTCAAGTCAGGGCTTCATGATGTGGTTGCTGTCATTGGATTTCAGAAGATGTCCGAGATATCATCAGCGGAGTCCCAGGAGAGGATGGGCAGAGGCGCAGATATTCAATGGGAGAGCCCTTTTGGCACCATGATGCCGGCCTACTATGCCATGTATGCCCGTGCCCACATGGAAAAATATGGCACCACCGAGGAAGATCTTGCCCTCATAAGAGTTAAGTCTTCCACTTATGGGCAGATAAACGACAAGGCTGTTTACCGCAAGCCCGTGAGCCTTGACATGTTCTCCGATCCTGAAAGCCCCATGTCAGGGCCTGTTGCCAGCCCTCTGCGCGTGGGGGATTGCTGTGCAAATGCCGATGGTAGCTCGTGTGTAATCGTAGCCAATGAAGAAAAGGCGAAGGCCCTGAGTGACAAACCGGTGTGGATACTGGGATTAGGCGCTGCATCAGAGGCGGTGAATCTGGCAGGCCGGGGTCTCTTCACCGGGCTGAAGGTTGCCCAGGAGGCCGCACAGCGTGCCTATGACATGGCCGGAGTGGGACCAAAAGACATTGATGTAGCCGAGGTACACGACTGTTTCACCATCGCAGAAATGATGGCATATGAAAATCTTGGGTTTGCTGAACCCGGCCAGGGCAAGGAACTCATCCGCTCCAAGGAGACATATAAAGAGGGTTCTATTCCTATCAATGTGGACGGTGGATTGCTGTCAAAGGGTCATCCAGTGGGTGCTACCGGCGGTTCACAGATCAGGACCATTGTACTTCAGTTG
>JALVSJ010000185.1 GCA_027024445.1 Desulfobacterales bacterium | reverse complement strand
TAGTGCCTCCACTGGGTCTAGAGTGGATGCCTTTCTTGCAGGATATAGCCCGCCTATAATTCCGAGAACAAGGGCAAAGCCAAGACCAGTGAGCGCCAGCTGGGGGGTGACTACCGCTGTTATGCTTCCCCCTCCCATTATGTTGCTCAAAAAGAACGAGGCTATGATTCCAAGGATTATGCCACCAAGTCCTCCGATAACACTTATGAGAGCAGACTCTGTGAGTATCTGCCTCAGCACCATGCTGTTTGTTGCTCCTATTGCCTTCATTATGCCTATCTCTTTCCTCCTCTCCATCACTGCCATTATCATTGTGTTCATCACTCCGAGCCCGCCCACAAAAGCGGATATAGCTCCTATCGCGAATGTGAATATCCTTATCTGGTCAACTATCTGGCTGGCTTGCCTCGCAAGGTCCTTTGTGGTCATTGCATCGAGATTGTCGCTTGCATCCTCTATGTCCTCTGCTATCCTCTCTGTATCGCTCACGTCCTCTGGTATCACATAAATCATCTGGAAGCTGTCCTTCTTGAGTATGTCCCTGAGCTGTTCGAAGTTCACTATCACAGCAGAATCGATATCAGATATGCCTGTTTCTTCGAGAACTCCCACAATCTCGAAGTTCGTGTCCTTTACTGTCCATGAGTCTCCCGGAAGGAGACCGTATTTTTCGTGCACAGCGCTTCCTATCAGAGCAGCGTCCGTCTCTCCGTCATCAAGCATTCTTCCCTCATCAACATAGGTGTTCTCTCCTATGAAGTAGCCCACCTTTGAGGGCTCTATTCCGTACACAATCACATCAGGCGTGTGCATAGGCCTTATGTTCTCTGCATAAATGAGTATAGGAACAGTGTCCTTTATACCGGGGACAGATTCCACTGCCTCAAGGTCTTCGTCACTGAGGCTTCCCATCATTCCAAAGAATCCCGAGTCCTTCTGTATAACAGTTATCTTTCCTGCTGTGAGCTGGAGGCCGTTCTGCACTGCGCTGTCAATTCCTTCTGCAATAGAGCCAAGAGCGACTATTGCTCCTATGCCTATGAGTATTCCGAGGACTGTGAGAATTGTCCTTGTTTTCTGGCGGGTGATGTTTTTCAGAGCAAGGTCTATCATGATTAATATTGGAGTGCATAGAATTAATTAATGCATTATTCAAGCTCTGTGAATGCGTGGCTTGAGGAGGGGGCCTGTATCTTGGACTGCTCCGTGTTCTGCGTGTCTTGCATGTCTTTCTTCTCCTCTCTCTTTTCTTCTGCTGGAGAGGGCTTCTTTGGTTTCTGCCTCGCGGCTCCGCCGAAGTCCCCTTCCCTGACCTTTTTCTCTATTATGTTCTCGAGTATCTTTATCTCCATCTGTAGCTCTGCTATTCTTCCTGCCCTGCTCTTTACAAGCCTCTTGAGCTGTGAAAGAGGAAGCTCTCTCCATTCGTCCATAATATCTGCATAATATTAGGGTGCGGGATTTATATTTGCTTCATTTCGAGAAACCTCTCTATGAGCCACTCGTTCCTGACCTCTGGATGGAACATCACTCCATAGAAGGGCTTCTCCCTGTGCTTCACTGCCTGCACGCACCTGTCAGACACAGCAAGCGTCTCTAAGTTTTCAGAGGGATTCAGTGAGAAATTGTGGAGCTCGTATGCATTGAATGCCTGTTTTCCTGAGAAGAGCGTGTCCTCCTTTGTTACCCGGATTTTTTTCATTCCTATCTCAGTGACTCTCTCGAGTGTGGAGCCGAAAACCATTCCAAGAACCTGCATTCCTGCACATATTCCTAACACCGGGACGCGGGTCTCCTTCAGCCACTGAAAGCTGTCAGCCTTCTCCATGAAGAGGTTGTCCCTGATAGCTGTGCCGCAAAGGATTGCGCTGCCATTTTTTATGGGTGCCTGTATCTCTGTGAAATGCTTTATCTCACATTTCAGGCCAGAGGCCTCGATGATTTTTGCCACAGGCAGCACAAACTCCCTGAAAAGCAGAGGCTTCTCCTTATCGCAGAGGTTAATGAGTGTTATCATTTTTTCACCAGAATGGCTTTTTCTATTTTATAGACACCGCTGTAGTTATCATAGGACTTTCGCGCTTTGAGGATTTTGATTTTCTTCCTGAAGAGAGGGGAGTCGAAGACAAATGTCTCAAACTCGCCTCCCTCTCCTGTAATGCTTATCTTGTGTTTCTCAGAAAGGGAGAGCAGGTCTGCGAGTGTGGTGTTGTCTATCTCCCTCCCAAGCCATGAAGAATCAAAGGGATAGGCGTACACTCCCGAGATTATGGCTTTGAAGCCCGAGGACAGAAAACTCTTCATATACTCTCTCTGGTCTGCCTGCCACAGAGGATTGAAGCACCAGAGATCAAGTTTGTTGCATATTTTCTGGACGCGGCTTGACTGGTATACAGACTGCACAGCGCCTGTGACCACTCCCTCGATAGCGTGATGTTCCACTGCTTTCTTTATGGCTTTCTCAAGGTCCCTGAGTTCTTTCTCCTTCACGCCGCGCGTTTCCTGTTCTATAAGCGGTATTCCCATTGATTCTGCCTGAAGGCCTGCGAGGCGTATGTTGGGGGTGTGGAACATGTAGCTTTCAGGGTTTTTGGAGACAAGGGTTATCAGGCAGGCCACATCCTCGCTTTGCGAAGCCAGATAGGCTGCAAAACAAGAGTCCTTGCCCCCTGAAAAAAGAACAGCGACTTTCATGTATTTCATTTGGGGTAATTGTTTTAAAGTGTTATTTTGTGGGAAAAGAAGGTTTTAGGCGAGTTATCCTTTTGACTAGGACATGTCGGGAATTAGTAACCGTGGGCTGAACATCTCGGCGAACCTTGATGCTTACACCCCGGTTCTATCAACCCGGTCGTCTACCGGACCCTTCTGCACTCACCGATACTCGCGTACCAGTTTGTGCAATGGTTGCCTCTTTTCAGGGGTGGTTTCGCGCTTAGTTAGGCCCGAAAGAAAACACTGTATCACAAATCATCCAGACACTCTATGCACATGTCTCTGTATTTGCAGGTCGGAATGCAATCATATTTGCCTTTCAAGACCTCACGCTTACAATCCTCTATATAGCGTTTTATATTGAGGTCTTCTTGTCTTGTTTCTTGTTCTGCTTCCATGTTGTGTAATTGGAAGTTAGATTTTAAAGCTTTCTTTCGGTATGCCTTCAGCGCTTATCCACTATGGCGTAGCTACTCGGCGTGCGTGTCACAACCGATAAACCAGAGGCCACGGGACCCTGTTCCTTTCGTACTAAAGGTCCCTTCCCCTCAGGCAACCGACACCTCCAGCAGATATAGAACGTACTGGCTCGCACCGTACTTAACCCAGCTAACGTGACTCTTTAATGGGTGAACACCCCCACCCTTGGACGCTTACAGAACCTTTCCCTTTTTGCGTGTTTCTTTTCCCAAGGGTTTTCTTGAAGAAGCCCGTGGGCTCTCGTAAAGAAAAGGCTTTGCTGCACGTCCAGGAAGAGCCGAGCCGACGGCGGAGAAGCAATGAACGGGGTCGATTTGACCCACACACTTCTCGGTGTTGTCATAGCCAAAACCCCTTCGGTTGATGTTTTGTGGATTGCATAGAAAGGGTTTACAGGCTCCACAGCCAATATCTCCGCAGACGAGAAGCGTGGCATGGACTCTCGCCCGCCACGACTCCATTTGGGGATTAATCAAGAGTCTTATGACTTGATTAATTATCCCCAGGGTAGCTTTTCTGACAGACCTGGCCCGCAATTAATCAGGCACAGGGGATCGCTAGGCCGCGCTTTCGCGTTAGGATCCCTTATTGTTCGGAATCCTATCAGGCTCCCTTTTGCCCTTACACTCTTCCCGAGATGTACAGGAACCACTTTTTCATTTTTCCGTGAACGCTTTTTTGGTTGTTATGATTCGTCACCACACATTGCCATGTTGTTATATGGCGATGTGGTTAACAGAAAAAGGGTTCTTTCTGACCTCGGTGAGGGAACCTTTGGGCACCCTTGATTTCCCGGAAGGCCGTGACGTGATACCTGCCGCGACCAACTATCTTGTCAAGGGTGTACCGCCCCAGTCAAACTGCCCACCTGGCGCTGTTCCTTTCTCTGGAAAGACTGTTTCTGTAAGAACACAAAACAGCCTGTCTCTAGAGGTAAGCAGTATGATAACAGAAGGGTGGTGTTACATTTGCGCGCCTGCTGCCAATTGGTTGACTCAGCAGCATGCCTGACGCCTTCCTCAGACCTTACGACCTGAGTGCATTGCTCCCACCTACACTATACATCCGTCACCATACCGCAACACCAGGCTGCAGTAAAGTTCCATGGGGTCTTCTCGTCCCGCTGGAGGACTCCTGAATATGCACAGGACATTAAGTTCACTGGGTACCAGTCCGGGACAGTGGAGGGCTCGTTAAGCCATTGATGCAGGCCGACAATTAATCGGCAAGGGACTGCGCATGGCTTACTGTTGCCCACGGCGGGGCCACAGTAGCGCTTTTTACGCTACCTTAAGACGGTCAGAGTATACGGCCGAAAGACGACTTGAATGAATCAATAGCCGTCAATCTGGATACCGCCGCCGTTTACCAGGGCTTCACCCGGTTGGACCCGGGCTTAACACACTGGCACTGGGCAGACCTCAGGAAGCATACGAAGCCTTTCGGCTTGGCGCTCCCCTACGTTTTTGTTAAACAGTCGGGCCTCCCTTGTCACTGCGACCTACTGGTCCCTGCTTAGCAGAGGCAGTAGGCACCCCTTGTCAGCGTCAAGACTGCTTCTTTGCGAACCTGAAGCAGTCCAACTCTACCGAAGGTACGGGGCTAATTTGCCGAATTCCCTGGACCGGTTTATCCCAACACGCCTTCCCCTTTTCAGGGAGGGGCACCAGTATCGGTTCTCGGTACGATTGAAAGGAATCCTTGCCGGTTCCCTTTTCACGGGCTCTGGAAGTCAGCCGAACGCGCAAAACGCGCCATTCCCAGCTTCACCTCCTTCTCGTCATTATGACACTCCAGAGGCTTTACTGGTTAGCCACGTAGCCGTGGTCGGCCTATCCCAAAGCGTCAGAAACCGGCCTTGCGTTGCCGCATGTATCCTTTCAGTGCAGGAATATTAACCTGCTTCCCTTTCGGCATACTCCATTCCTAGCCTACATGCTAGCGTTACATGTAGCAGGCGGGCTGTTAGGGTATGCCTTAGGATCGACTAACCCTCAGCCGATTCGACCGAAATCTGGAATATCAATTGATTAAACCAGAAAACGTTGATCGTTGCTGAGGAACCCTAGCCCTTAAGGCGGAGAGGATTCTCACCTCTCTTTGCTGTTACTATTGGCAAGATTCTTGATTTCGCGAGGTCCACCAAAATTTACACATTGGTTTCTACCCTCACGAAACACCTTCCTACACTATCCCTTTCGGGATCCATGGTCTCGGTAGCGCGTTTAGTCCCGTCCATTCTCAGGGCCCTCAACCTTGGCGGGTGAGCTATTACGCACTCTATCTTTCCCCTTTACAAGCTACGATTCCCGTAAAAGGGTTTAAAGGATGGCTGCTTCTAAGCCAACCTTCCCGCTGTCTGGGGTTGAGGACTCCTTTTCTCACTTAACGCGCATTCCTAGCCGAATGCTAATAGACTTTCCATTTTAGCAGTCGGCTTTTAGGGACCTTAACCATGGTCTGGGTTCTTTCCCTCTCGGATGTCGAGCTTACCCCGCATCCTCACTCCCGCCTTCTACGACGGTTAAGGATTCTGAGTTTGACAAGGCAACTGGGGATTTCTCCCCTTGGTTACCTGATCAGTAGCTATACCCCTTAACCAGTCTCAGGCGAGGCTGAGCTGTGACTCATTTCGGAAGGAACCAGCTATCACCCATCTCGATTGGCATGGAATTCAGGTTAGCAATTCAATTAAAAC
>JALVSJ010000184.1 GCA_027024445.1 Desulfobacterales bacterium | reverse complement strand
GTATGGGATATCACGGACGTGTTATTCTCGCCGACCTTGTGAAACAGATTCCTGGGGCAAAGTGCAACGGGGATGCGAGGATTGTTGCACGCGGGATAGCATATGACTCCAGAAAAGTGAGACCGGGAGATATCTTCGTGGCCGTAAAAGGCTCAGAACAGGATGGCCATAAATACATAGGAGACGCCATCTCACGGGGGGCTGTTGCTGTTGTAGCTCAAGAGAACATTATGGATATTCATTCCGTCCCTGTGGTCAATGTTCCTGACTCACGGCGCGCATTGTCCCGCCTGGCTTCGGTTTACTACGATTGGCCTCAGGAGGAGTTGGTGCTTGTGGGAATCACAGGAACAAACGGTAAAACAACCACAAGCTACCTCATTGAATGCATCTTGCAAGAGGCAGGCTTCAGCCCCGCGGTCATAGGCACTGTGAACTACCGATACATGGATACCACATGTCCTGCCCCGGTCACCACCCCTGAGTCATTGGATCTGATGCGATCATTTCGTAAGGTGGTGGATATGGGTGCCAGTCACGGCATTGTAGAGGTTTCATCCCATGCACTGGAACAAGGCCGAGTGGCAGACTGCAACTTCAAGGTAGGAGTATTTACGAACCTCTCCAGAGATCACCTGGATTACCACAAGACCATGGGAGCCTACTTCAAGGCCAAGAGTATCCTTTTTAAAGAGCTATTAAGAAATGGTGAGCATGGTGAGTCAAGGGCAGTAGTCAATGGGGATAGCCCGTATGGTAAAAGGCTGGCAGATCTATGTCTCGCTCCGGTTGTTTTCTATGGTGTGAAGGGCCCATGGGAGGTCTCAGCAAGGGATGTGCAAGTAGGTGGCGGGGGACTGACTGGAAGGCTCGTGACCTCGCAAGGAGAAACGGATTTTTCCTGCCCTCTCTTGGGCGAATTTAACCTCTACAATGTGCTGGCAGCCACGGCAACATCCTTGTGTCTTGGAATACCCCTGGACTCCGTTGTCCAGGGGCTGGCCAGGGTGACGCATGTGCCTGGCAGACTTGAACCCATCGACAGTCCCTCAGGTATCAGGGTTGTAGTGGACTATGCCCATACGCCCGATGCCCTGGAAAACGCAATCAGGGCCCTCAGATCCTTGACCCAGGGCAGGATAATAACAGTCTTTGGCTGTGGGGGTGACAGAGATAAGGGTAAAAGGCCACAGATGGGGCGAATAGGCACAGACCTGAGTGATCTGGCCATAATCACATCTGACAACCCAAGAACCGAAGACCCCCTTTCCATTATCAAGGACATTTTGAGAGGAGTTGGCGAGGCGAAGGAGGGTATTCATTACCTCGTGGAGCCTGATAGAGAGAAGGCAATTGAGCTAGCAATAAAGGAAGCGACACAGGAGGATTTGGTCCTGATTGCAGGCAAAGGGCATGAGGACTACCAGATTATCGGGACGCAAAAGAGATATTTTGATGACCGAGAAGTGGCGAAACGGCTCCTTGCCAAGAAGGAGTGAATGAAAGAAGGACTTGCGGAGATAAGCGCTTATGAATTGGCCGACGTGCTTGGGGCCCGAATTATAACCGGACAACAAAGCACCGTATTTCAAGGCGTTTGTACTGATTCAAGAACGATTCGCGCAGGGCAACTTTTTTGGGCGCTTAAAGGAGATAGGTTTGACGGACACGATTTTGTACACAAGGCCCTGGAGCGAGGAGCCTCTGGAGCAGTGGTGGAGGAAGCACAGGCCAGGCGGTTCTCCGGCCTTCAGGCAACGATACTATGTGTAGAGGACACGCTGTATGCATTGGGGGAGCTGGCGCATTGGTGGAGGGCAAAGCACTCGGTTGTGGTAGGGGGTGTCACAGGTAGCGT
>JALVSJ010000183.1 GCA_027024445.1 Desulfobacterales bacterium | reverse complement strand
GTTATAACCTTCCTGTCTGAGCACAGAGGCCAGCATCAACAGGCCCAACGGCTTCGACCACAGGTCATAGGCCGCAAAATCATGAACCCAAGGATTTACTAATATCAGTATGGGCCTTCTCCTCATTCACTGTCCACCGACTTCGTTACTCGTCTTCCCTTCACCGTTCACGGTTCGCCCCAAAAGAAATGCCAAATGACCAATGTCAAATTTCCAATGCCAAATGAATGTCGAATGCCTAAATGACCAAAAAATGTGCACAACGGTAATTCACAATCCCTTAATTTTCTCCGATTATTCCAGTATTCCACTCTACCAGCCCGCCTTAAGCTGGCAAGCCTCCCAGCATGCTTCCCTTTGTCATTTGGATTTTGGCATTTGACATTTCTTTACCTCCCCCAACTCCCTTCACATCCACTTTGCACGAAAGCAGCCTTGCCCCCCTTATCTCTTTGAGTGTTTGGCGCCATACTTCACGGAGTTCATCAATTCTCTCTTTCGGCCCAATCGCCCATACCACACCCCCCGCCCCCGCTCCGGCAAAGCGCGCGCCGCAGTTCAACTCCTCGGCCTTCTCTATTAGAAGTGAAGTTTGGGGAATCAGCGCTTCTGGAGTGATCTCCCTTCGTATGGCCATCTCTTCCTGCAGCCACCTTGCGCATTCCTTCCAATTGCCCATTTCAAGGGCCAGCGCAAACCGCCTTGCTGTTTCGTTAGCCTGGAGCCAATCCCTCGTAGTTTTGCCTGAAAGAAAGTCATCGATCCATTTCCGATTGATTTTCAGGGAACTATGGGTCTTGCCGCTGTATGCTACGAGCAGCCTCTGGTTGACTTCTTTGGCCTTGGCCTGCTTGGCTAAATTTTTTCTTATGAAAGGACGAGCTGTGTTGCCATATTGCCAAATCCATTGATTTATGCCTCCATAAACGGCTGCTGCTTGGTCCTGCATTCCGCATCCACCACCGCTTACCGCATCTTCAATTTGATAGGCCAGGTGGAGAAGGTTTCTTTTGGTCAGTGGCCTGGAGCCAAAATTTTCGGCAGCCTTTGACAACGCATGCAGACATGCCACAAGGGCAGTGCTTGATCCCCCCATTGCCGATTTAATCGGGGCCTCGGACTTTATAGTTACCTTCACCCCATGAAAGCCCATGCACCTAACAGCCGCTGCGAAGATGGCAAAGTTCCCTTTTAAACCGGGGGTGCTTGCGTCATACTCCTCATGGATGGAAAAACCTTCCGATATTATTAGGACTCTGCCTTTCTTATATGGTTCCAGGGTAACAGTGGTCCTCATGTCGAGTGCAAGATTGACGGTGGTAGGTTCCATGCACTCATATGGCAGGGCCATGGCCTTGATGTCCCAGGTGCCCCCGCAATCAATCCTGCATGGTGCTGATGATGAAAACCGCTTTCCCCTCGGAAATCCTCTAATGCTCATAGGTCACCTTTCCTTCTGACTCCTGTCTTCTAGCTTCTCCTCTTTTCCCATGACAATAATCTTACGGTATGGTAATTGCAACATTTCAGAAGGATTTTGTGCTATGGAAAGCACATGACGATTAGAAATACGGGCCTCGTCGGCTTGTGCCATCGCGCAAGAGAGTTCTATCATGTACGCTCAGGTAGGATTGCCTAGAATTTCAAGTCAACTCAAAGAGGTACGGCCAAAATGACAAAGCTTATAAATTCAAGAAAGAGTCTATTCGGTATCGTCCTAATTTCATGCATCTTACTCAGTTTTTTTGGCTGTGCTAACAAACAAGAAAAAGAAGCGAAACACCTCGATAGGGCTCACAAATATCTTAAGGAGAAAAAATACAAGGCAGCGGTTATAGAATTCCGCAATGTAGTCCAGTTGAACCCGAAAAATGACAGGGCTTTCTTTGAACTGGGCGAGACCTATCTCAAGCTTGGCAAAGGAAGGGAAGCCTTCCAGGCATATTCCAGGGCTGTTGCCGCAAACCCCGGTAACATTCAAGCTCAATTGAAGCTCGGTCAGATCCTCTTGTTGGCAAGGAAAGCCCGGGAAGCCCGAAAAAAGGCCGAGTTAGTACTCCAGGGACAGCCGGACAATGTCGAAGCTCTCACGCTTCTGGCAGGCGTGCTCGTGCAAGAGAAAAAAATCAGCGAGGCCATAGAAACGCTCAAGAAAGTTCAGTCGCTTGGCCCTGAGCGGTTCCAAACCTACCTGTCTTTGGGCCGTCTTTATGAGGTCAAGAACAATTTTCCAATGGCAAAACAATACTATGAGAAGGCCCTTTCTATAAAACCAGCATCACGGGCGGTGACCGTGGAGCTTGCACGCCTGTATGGAAAAAGGGGTCAGTGGGCCAAGGCAGAGTCAATTCTGAAACAACTGGTGGAAAAGAGGGGTGGTGATCCTGGCTCAATTCTTTTGCTGGCCAGGTTTTATGAAGAAAGGAAGGATTGGAAAAATGCCGAGGAGTCATATCTCAGGGCAATAAAAGCTGCACCAGAAAACGATATAGGCCCCTTGATGAGCCTTGCAAACTATTATGCGAGAAGAGGGGAGTATGAGAAAGCCCTCGAGAGAATGAAAGAGGCCAATAGAATTCGTCAGGATGACTCCGCGATACTCCTCCAGATCGCCAGACTCCACTTGCAGTTCGGTAAGCCCGGATCTGCTGAGACCCTGGTTGACAAAGTCCTGGAGGCGGATAAGGGGAACGTGGAGGCGACGTATCTCAAGTCGCGTCTGGCACTTCAGAAGAGGAAATTCGATGACGCTATCCAGGGACTCGATAGCGTCATCAGGGAAAGGCCCGGGCTGGCAGCAGCATATTATTACAGAGCGCTGGCATACCTTGGCAAAGGTAATATAGAGCTTGCAAAAAGGGATCTGGTAAAGGCTGTGGATCTCAATGGCAAGATGGTCAAGGCAAGAATAATACTTGCGGAGTTTTATCTCAAACAAAGAGACGAGGCCTTGACCTCTGAGCAGATAAGAGCGCTTGGTCAAATAGCGCCCAAAGAGCCGCGGGTGTGGATGCTCAAAGCCGGGCTAAACCTACTTCAAAAGGATGTGAATGGGGCTATTGCTTCTCTGAAAAAGGCGATTGAGCTTGCTCCTAAATATGTGGCCCCATATGTAAAACTGGGTCTATTGTATAGTCTCACAGGAAAAAGCGCACAGGCGGTTCAGTATTTTAAGAAAGCAGTGGAGATCAACCCAAAGCAGGCCGATGCCCTTACTTTTCTGGTCCAGATATATGCAAGGAAAAAGCAGTTTAATAAGGCTATCAATTTTTGCGAATCTATACGTTCAAAAGTAAAGGACAGTGTCCGCCATGTCGCCCTCATAGATTACCTGGAGGGAAAGGTGGCACTGGCCCGTAAGAGACCAAGGGAAGCGGAGGAAAAGTTCAAAAAGGCAATCGAAATTTATCCCAATATGCTGGGGCCCTATGTGGCTCTAGCGGGCATCTATGTGAGGGAGGGAAGGGTTGACGAAGCCCTGGGCCAGTACCAGCGCGCCGTTACTAAGAACCCAAGATTTCTGGCAGGATATATGGCGATGGGATTGCTCTATGACCGTAAAGGAGATTGGAAAAAGGCAGCAGAGAATTATAGGAAGGCTCTCGAGGTTAGAGCCGACTTTGCGCCTCCAGCAAATAACCTGGCATGGCTACTTGCCGAGCATGGTGGCAATATCGATGAGGCTTTAGGTCTTGCGCGAACAGCAAAAGAAAAGATCCCAGACAGTCCCGCGGTCATGGACACCTTGGGATGGATCTACTATTTGAAAGGAAGCTATCTTAACGCCATCTCTGAGTTACATGATGCACTGGAAAGGGCTCCCGATAATCCAGTGATCAACTACCATATGGGAATGGCCTTGGCCAAAAATAACGAGCCCCGAAAGGCAAAACAATACTTGGAAAAGGCTCTGAAGTTGAGCCCGAATTTCAAAGGGGCTACTGAGGCAAGGAAGATGTTGGAAGAATTGGGAGGGAAAGGGTAGGAGGCTTGCCCGCCTGGGATTTATGGCGGGTTTACCCGCCAATGAAGTGTGGCGGGCTGGAAGAAAGGAAAAAAGGAGCAAGGATAAAGGACAGAGGAGAAGAAGACAGCAAACAGGGGTTAGGAGAAAACCATGCGTTAGGAGCAAAGAAGAGTCTCGCCTTGCGGAACTCCACAGGATCAAGGTGAAATGTAAAAGGAGAAAGGAAAACTCCTTGTACCTTGCTCCTTGTTCCTTTAACCTGCCGCCCTTGAGGCGGTCAACCAATAACTAATAACTAACACTGATAACGAACCTCAGTCGCTAAAGGTTCTTGCCTATCCGGACACTGTAATGTAAAAAGGAAATAAACAATGTTTTTGCCTTGAGCCTTGCACCTTACATTCTTAATCTCCCGCTACGGCTGGGTAGGTGAGGGCTCACTGCTAACCCGGAGGGATCGGATGCCAGAATCACAAGGGGAAAAAACCATCCTGGTCATTGAAGATGATCAGGACGTGCTGACCATGCTGGTAAAACATCTGCAACTTCTCGGCTATAATGTCATTACTGCATCTGACGGCATGGAAGGGCTCAAGCTTCTGGAAGATTCTAATTTTGACATGGTCATTACAGACATTGTGATGCCTTATGTAAGCGGCCTGGGTGTGGTATCTGCGTGCAAGACAAAGAAGCCCGACATCCCGGTGATAGCTATAACTGGTTACGGAAAAGAGCCCGAAGCGGCAGCTCTTGAGAAAAAGGCAGACCTTGTGCTCTCAAAGCCTGTCAAGATGGCGGTACTGAAAGAGCATATTGAGAAATTGTTGGGATAGGCTAGAAGGTTGAGAGGCTGGGAAGCAAGGAGGCTAGGCGGTCCCAGGAAAAAACTTTAGCTCACTCTAGATCATTTCGTGCGATGGTTAAACTCTACGTTATAGATGGACCCAATAAAGGCCAGTCATGGCACCTGGGCAAGGATATCCTCTTTCTTGGTAGAGGCAGCACAAATGACATCCGCCTAAGAGACCCTTCTGTATCTAGCCGGCATCTACGAATTCAAAGAAAAAACAGCGCCCTTTTCATCGAGGATCTTCATAGCACGAATGGTACCTTTTTGAACGGGCAGAAAATCACACCGGGTCAGTTGGTGGAAGTTCAGGAAGGGGATCTGATCACGGTTGGTGGGACCCTCATTTCCTTGGATGCTGAATTTACTTTGAGTGGCACGCTAGTTCAAAGAATCTCCAGGGGAGTGAAACAACTGCAGAAAGTCGAGGAAGTAATCCTGCCCAAGGACAGACCCATGACGGCCATGAAGAACCTTGAGTTGATCTTTAAGGTATCCAATGCACTGATGCAGTCCTTTGATGTGCAGGAAATTCTTGAGATCTTCATGGACGCATTATTTGACTGCCTCAAGCGTATAGAAAGAGGCGCAATCTTGTTGATAGAGCAGGGATCCAACGAGGTCAAAGAGATCATTGCTCGATCCCGAATCAGCGGAGAAAGAAGGCATATCCGTTACAGCAAGAGTATTGTCAACAAAGTCATAAGTGATGGCGAGCCCATAGTCTTGGCTGATACGGCAGTGGCGGATGACGCAGATCTTTCTGACAGTATCCGGTCCATGAAAATAAGGTCTGTGATGTGCGTTCCGCTCATAAGTCGCTCGCATGTCAGGGGAGCTATCTATGTTGACTCGCTGTCTGAGCCCCATGGCTTCCGCAAAGATGACCTCCGGCTCCTGATGGCGCTTGCTACGCCCGCTGCGATTGCTCTGGAAAATGCTCTCATTTATTCAGATCTCGAGAGGATGGTGGAGCGGAGGACCCAGTCTCTCAGAGAAGCTGAGAACCGTTTGAGAAAGAGTGAAGCCAGGTTTCGCGCCATCTTCGACAATATGGAGAGCGGAGTGATCGTGTGTAAAGCCGATGAGTTCACAGGGGGTTTTTCGATTATTGACATCAAC
>JALVSJ010000182.1 GCA_027024445.1 Desulfobacterales bacterium | reverse complement strand
GCCTTCAAGTACATCTGGGATCCGATACTCGACAGGCCTTTGAATCCCAACTTGATTTGGATATTCGCGCTTGAGATGAACAGATACATGCATGTCCATAACATAAAGCATGAAGATATAGCCCTTGTTTCCGTCAAAAACAAGGCAAACGCTCTTGATCATCCATGTGCTCAGCTTGCAGAGAAGATAACGGTAGAGGATGTCCTCAACAGTGAGCCAATGGCTTTGCCCGTGAGAAGGCTCGACGTATCCCCGCCATCTGATGGAGCTGCCGCTTTGATAATGGTCGCACCCCATATAGCAAGACAGGTAACGGATAACCCAGTATGGGTAACGGGAGTTGGTTGGGCTTTAGATACAACTATGTGGACAAACAGAGACCTCTACTTCCCAAGGTACGTTGCCGAAGCTGCCAAAATGGCTTATAGGATGGCGCATATAACAGATCCGAGAAAAGAGATCGATGTTGCTGAGCCCTACGATCCATTTGACTATAAAGAACTGCACCACATGGAAGGCCTAGGACTGGCGAAGAAGGGTGAGGCTCCGATTCTGACGAGAGAAGGAGTAACTGCTAGAGACGGTGACCTTCCATGTAGCCCATCGGGAGGTTTGCTCGGTGTTGGAAATCCAATCGCAGCGACAATGGGGGTTAAGGCGTGCGAACTCTACTGGCAGCTTGCATACAGAGCTGGAAAGAGACAGGTGGCGAAAGAGGTCACAACGGGCGTTTGCCAAGCATGGGGAGATCTGATGCAGGTTGGAACTGTTGTAGTAATGTCTAATAAGAGGTGATTGAGATGTCAGTAGGTAAGAAAGATATTTCATGCCCGCCCGAAGCGCCTGGAACTCCCCTCAAAGATGCAGATATCTCAGAGAAAAAAGTGACTTACGTCGAAAATCATCCAGATATGAGGTACGCTTGGACAGCCGGGCAGGCAATCAGCAGGTTTTTAAATGAGCTCAAAGAAGGAAAACTCATAGCAACGAAATGTAACAAATGCAGAAGAATACTATTTCCACCAAGGATGTTCTGTGAGCAATGCTACAAACCGATCGATGACTGGGTTTATGTTAAAGATACAGGAACCGTGCAGACCTTCTCCATCTCATACATTGACCCCGATGCAAGGCCACTGGAAGAACCAATTATCGTAGCCGTGATAGCTGTGGATGGGGCATCAAAAAACATGGCGTTCATGCACGTGCTCGGGGAGGTTGAGCCAGATGACGTCTACATAGGCATGAAAGTCAAAGCTGTGTGGAAGCCCGAAGAGGAAAGAGAGGGATCCGTGACAGACATCAAGTACTGGAAACCGATGGAGAAGTGAAAAGTGAGGGGTGATAATCATGTTTAACGAGAAGATAATAAATCCTGCAGAATTGAGGCATTGGGAAGGAAAGATAGAGCTTTATTGGATTTATACAAGCGGAGAAGCTGGAGACAGATTCTTCAAGGCTTTGAAGGATGAGGACAAATTCATCGCCGCGAAATGCAAGAAATGCGGAAAGGTTTACTTCCCGCCGAGAATGTACTGTGAATTCGATTTTAGCGAAACTGAATACGTTGAGGTTAGCGGGGAGGGTAGTGTGAGGGCTTTCACCGTTGCAAGGCTCGACAAAGATGAGAAACCGTTGGAAAAACCTGAAATCTATGCCATAATAGATATAGACGGTACAGATGGATGTTTAGTCCATTTGCTTGGAGAGGTCGAGCCAGAAGAAGTCCAGATAGGTATGAAAGTAAAGCCTGTTCTAAAGGATAAAGCTGAGAGGGAAGGAAAAATAACAGATATCCTTTATTTCAAACCTTCCTAATTTTTTAGTTAGACTAAAGAGGTGATCTAATATGGATTTTGAGTTTA
>JALVSJ010000181.1 GCA_027024445.1 Desulfobacterales bacterium | reverse complement strand
CATGATCCTGATCCTGCTGTTTAAACCCAAAGGACTATTTGGAGGAAGCTCTGACTGATGGAAGAATTGGCACGGATATCAGCATACCTGGTCTCACTTGCAATTATGGCGGGCATTTACAGTGTTTTTTGCCTTGGACTCAATGTGCAGTGGGGTTACACTGGCCTCTTTAACATTGGTATCGCCGGCTTTTTCTGTATTGGCGCATATACCTCTGCCTTGATCACCACGCCGAAACCCACAGGAGTTTATGCCCGATATGTGCAACAGCTCTTTGGCCTTGATATGCCATTTGTGGTTGGCCTAATCGGGGCGGCAGTGGCCTGTGGCATCATTGCATATCTGATAGGAATTCCAACTCTACGCCTCAGGGAGGATTACCTGGCCATTGCAACCCTTGGGATTGCAGAGACTATTCGGCTGATTTTCAACAATGAACAATGGCTGGCAAACGGGCCCAGGGGCCTAATGGGCCTGCCACAACCCCTGTCAGGTCTGGTGGACCCGAGGCATTACAATTATATCTATCTCTGTATCGTGCTCCTGGTAATGGTAATTATCTATATTCTCATTGAGAAGGGGATACGCTCGCCCTGGGGGCGTGTGTTAAGGGCTATTAGAGAGGATGAGATTTCCGCTGCCATGAGCGGTAAAGACATATTCAAGTTCAAGATGCAGTCTCTGGTCCTTGGGGCAATGATCATGGGGATCGGAGGTGCCCTCTATGCCCATTATACCCGTGCCATCTCACCCAGCGTCTTTACCCCGCTTTATGGGACCTTTATTATCTGGGTGATGCTCATGGCTGGAGGGAGCGGGAACAACAGGGGGGCTATCCTAGGCGCATTTGTTGTCTGGGGCATCTGGATAGGCACCAAGTTTATGACAGATATGCTTCCCTATACGTTAAAGGCCCGTGCCCCTTATATCCGTTTCCTCCTGATCGGTATCTTGCTTGAAGTCATATTGATTTATAGGCCTCAAGGCCTGCTAGGGGAGGAAAAGAGGGTCTCAAAACTAATTGAATGAGGTGACTCTCTGAAAAGAAGCAAAAAAAGCAGGGGGCAATTTCTTGCCCCCTGTTTTGTGTCTGATACCACTCTATGATTCGTTACCGCTTGATCTCATATTCGATCCGGACTGTCACAATCTTGCCTTTCTTGTACTTCCAGATCTCAATGGGAGTTACCACATCGCCGTTCTTGTCAAAATCAACCGAGCCTGCAGCGCCCTCGTAGTTTATGTCTTTGCCCTGCTTGAGAAGCTCAAAGGCCTTCTTGAACTGACCCGGCATAATAACCTCTCCTGGAGGATTGGCCACATAACGGAGGTGATCCCGGATGTTTGTGGCGGTCAATGGCAGGCCCTTGACCTTTGCTGCAAAGGCAGCCAGCCCCACCACCGCGGTCCCGTCATAGGCATTGGTGATAAAGGGCAGGGGTGGCAGCTTGCCAAACTCGGCCTTGTAATCGGCATTGAAGATTACATAAGGCTCACCTCCTGCTGAACCCGGTGCAGTACCCATCTGGCCTTCGAGATACTTGGCACCGACGGCCTTTACGATATCAATGGACTTGGTGCCGTCGCAGAACAGGAATCTCCTGAACTTGAAAAACTCGATGGCTTCTTTGAGGTAGATCTTGGCGTGTTCAGGATAGCTGAAGGCGCACAAACGGTCAGGGTTGCCTGCCAGGGCCTTCTTCAGCTCGGCATTGTAAGACTCGGCGGCCTTTTCGTCATGAGGAACCATGGCAAGGACCTTTCCGCCCAGTTTTTCAAAAGACCTCTTGAACTCCTCTGCCAACCCCTGGCCATAAGGGTTGTTCACATAGAGGACTGAGGCTGTCTTGTTATAGCTGGCACACAGC
>JALVSJ010000180.1 GCA_027024445.1 Desulfobacterales bacterium | reverse complement strand
AGATAAGACCGGGACAATTCAAGGGGCCTGCCTTTAAGAAGGGCCATATCGTCAGGGAAGAAGACCTGGAGCACCTGCGCCGACTGGGAAAGGAGCATCTCTTCGTCTTGCATATTGGGCCAGGGGAGTACCACGAGGACGAGGCTGCCGTATTGTTAGCAGACGCGTTGTGCGGGGAGAATGTCGGTCATGACGGGAATCCTTCTGAAGGTAAGATCACGCTTCGGGCATCGGTAACAGGCCTTCTCAAGGTCAACGCAACCGCGCTTACAGAGTTCAACATGGTGCCGGATGTCTCTTGCTCTTCCAGGCACAATAACGACGTGGTATATAAGGGAGACATCATAGCAGGGACAAGGGCGATACCCCTGGTGATAGGCGAGACGTATGTGGATCAAGCGGTGTCAGTTGCAAGAAAGGCAGGGGGGATCTTCAGGGTTAGAGAGTTCCGGAGGGTCAAGGCAGGCGCGGTCATAACAGGCAATGAGGTGTACTATGGCCGGATTGAGGATAAGTTCGCTCCGATTTTGAGGAAAAAGCTGGGCCATTTCGGATGCCCCCTTGATGTAGTAAACTTTTGCCCTGATGATATGGACATCATTAGAGAGACCATATTGAAGTACGTGGAAAAGGACATTGGGCTTATCCTCGTAGCGGGAGGTATGAGTGTTGATCCTGATGATGTGAGCAGGATGGCCATTAGACAGGCGGGTGCTGTGGGTTTGGTTTATGGGAGCCCCGTGCTGCCTGGTGCCATGTTTCTGTACGCACGTGTAAATGGTGTGCCAGTGATGGGGCTTCCGGCATGCGTGCTTTACTACAGGGCTACGGTGTTTGATCTCATGCTTCCAAGGGTCCTGGCCGGAGAAATCATAACGAGACGAGATCTCGCCGAGATGGCCCACGGGGGGCTTTGCCTGAATTGTGAGACCTGCCACTATCCCGTATGCCCCTTTGGAAAATAAGAACAGAAGGAGGTAGAAGACAGGGGGCAGGAGGCAGAAGGGAAAAGAAGACCCGCTCCTTGCATCCTTACCTCCTAACGCGATTTTTTCCCTTTTATCTTTATCCTTGCTCCGGCCCGCCAGAGGCGGGCAAGCTCCTGGGTGCTGGCTCCTGACCCGAAGGGATAAGCTGATCGCTGAATGCTGACCGCTGAACGCTTTTAACTCATAACTTTAGCTCACTCATAACTCATAACTTTAGCTCACTCATATGAAAACTCGGCCTGCTGCAGAATACGTATTGTTGGGTTCACTATACTCAGGCCCGAAGCACGGCTATGAGATAATCAACTTTCTGCGTGGCTCATTGGGGCAAAGTTGGTACGTGGGTACGAGCCAGCTTTATGCCGTCTTGAAGCGGTTAGAAAAAGAGAGGCTAGTAGAGAGCTGGATGGAGCATCAGGAGACCAGACCATCGAAACGTATTTTTAATCTAACGAACGCAGGCACCAAAAAATTCGTGCAATGGATAAAGAGTCCCTCCGAGCATGTCAGGGATATGCGAGTGGAGTTCCTGGCGAAGCTATATTTTATAAAGAGATATAACTTCGAGTGGGGCGCTGAATTGCTGGCGTCCCAAGCTGATATTCTCAAAGAAAAGAGGAGTGCGCTCGCAACTCTGAGGAAAAAGGAAAAAGATCAATATCTGAGGTTGGTCTGCTCATTCAAGCTGGCTACCATCAGTGCTTGGCTTAAATGGTTGGAAAGGGAGGCAGGCAATTTCATAATGCAATAAAGTGTACCGGCTAGCACATCTTAACTACTGACTAATAGGAAACAACTAATCACCAATATGGAATGCTAGTAACGAGTAACCAGTAACAAGTGAAAAGTGACAAATAACTACTAATGAGGAGCTATAAACGGCCAACAGCGGACGGTGAACAGTAAAACACTGAGGGAACCAAGGAGTAACATATGGCGAATGAAAGTCCCAAGGTTGCAGTGATAATGGGTAGCAAGTCGGATGAGAAGGTCATGGAGGGGTGTACAAAGACGCTGGACTCTCTCGAGATACCCCATGAGGTTAAGATCCTATCTGCCCACAGAACTCCGGAGGAGGCTAGGGCCTATGCGAAGGAGGCCAAGGGAAAGGGTGTGGAGGTGATAATAGCAGGGGCCGGATGGGCCGCCCATCTTGCGGGCGTAATTGCATCTTACACTACGATACCTGTGATTGGAGTCCCCATTGACTCCTCACCCTTACAAGGTCTTGACTCTCTTCTGTCCACGGTTCAAATGCCTCCAGGGATTCCAGTTGCCACTGTGGCGCTGGGTTCCGGAGGGGCCACCAATGCGGCCGTATTGGCGGCTGAAATCCTTGCAATCAAATATCCAGAAATACAAGATCGCCTCATAGCGTACAGGCAGGAGCTCAAGAAAAAGGTTTTGGGGTATTAAATACAGGAGTAACTCACGAGGATGGGAAGCCTGCTGATATTGGAGGGAGTCCAACCTGACAAACGCGCAAAGGCCATTGAAGAAGCAGCGAGGATAATAGCTCAGGGCGGCATTGTGGCGTTTCCTACGGAGTCTTTTTATGGACTGGCCGTGGATCCGGTCAATGAAGCAGCACTAAGAAGGCTCCTTGAGGTGAAACAAAGGCCTTCCGGGAACCCGATTCTACTTTTGATTTCTGATCAAAGCCAGCTTCCCATCTACGTCACAGAGGTGCCCAAAACAGCACAAATCCTCATGGAAGAGGTGTGGCCCGGTAGTCTCACACTTGTATTCAATGCTAAATCACAAGTTTCTCCTCTTATTACTGGTGGCACCGGAAAGGTAGGGCTCCGCATTTCAAGCAATCCTATTGCAGGCGCTCTCACTAAGGCAGTGGGGTCTGCGATAACCGGTACAAGCGCCAATCTGAGTGCCCAGCCGCCATGTTTGAGGGCAGAGGAGGTGGCAAGGGAACTAAATGAAACCATTGATGCTGTTATAGACGGGGGGAGATGCGATGGGGGACCCGGTACGACGGTGCTGGATGTAACCTGTGAACCACCTCGCATCATCAGGGAGGGGATGGTCTCAAGGGCTAGGTTAGAGGAACTGTTGGGCCAAAAGGTGTCGGTCTAAAGCTTCGGGCTATTTTTTCATGCCTTTCAATATCTTTTCAGGCGTAATAGGAAGATCTTTGCATCTGTAGCCAGTGGCATGGTAGACTGCCTCGGCAATGGCTGGGGCAGTTGGAATGACGAGTCCCTCACCCGCTTCCTTCGCACCCATAGGACCTTCGGTCTCGTATGTTTCAATACATACTGACTCCCCTGGTGGCATATCCAGAGCCGATGGTATCTTGTAGTCGAGGAAAGTATCATTCAATGTCTTGCCTTTGTCCATGACAAACTGCTCGCACAGGGCATATCCAAGCCCCATATGAACTGATCCTTGGAGCTGCCCTTCCACAGCCATGGGATTTATCACGGTGCCGCAATCATGAGCTGTCCACATTTTCTTCACCTGGACAGATCCAGTTTCTTTGTCCACGGCCACATGGGCAACTTGGGCTCCAAAGCTGAAGGCGGGCGTCACAAGGCCCTTGCCCCTGGGGGTGTAATATCCTCTTGCTACCAGTGGCTCGCCCCTTTGTGCCTTTTGAGCCATAGCCACTGCCTCGGCAAAGGACAGGCCCCTGTCTGGCCGCCCTTTCGCATATACCCTCCCGTCCTTGCACTCCATGTCATATATGACGTTGAGGTTGAATCTGGCTGATATGGCCCCAAAGAGCTTTTCTTTAATTTTTCTTGCAGCATCCACCACCGCATTACCAGCCATGAGAGTGACCCTGCTGCCCCACGTTCCAAGATCTGCCTGTGGAGTAATGGCAGTGTCCGCCGAGGTAATCCTTATGTCTTCCATTTTAAGGCCTAGTTCCTCAGCCAAAATCTGCTTTAACACAGTGTCTGAGCCCTGACCTATGTCGGAGGCCATGGTGAGCAGGTGGGCGGTTCCGTCTGGAAATACCCTTACCTCGGCAGCAGAAAAGGGATACTGGGTATTAAACCAGTTGAAAACTCCCCCGGAAATAAAACTATAACAAGCTACTCCTATGCCTTCGCCAGGCTTCAAGGTTTTTCTCTTTCTTTTCCAGCCACTCATCTTGGCAACGGCCTCTAACGATTCAATAAACCCGCAACTGGACACCGTTGCCACATCTGGGATCTTGTCTCCGGGTCTCATGGCATTTTTTATTCGCAATTCAATGGGATCAATTCCCAGTTCTTCGGCAGCCATATTCATCTGGGTTTCTGCAGCAAACAAGGATTGGGGTGCACCGAATCCCCTCATGGCGCCTGCCGGCGGCTTATTGGTGTAAACATGTTGGCCAAAAAACCGGTAATTAGGGTAGCGGTATAGCATGGCACCAAAATTTCCACAAAGGAATGTGGCAGTAGGCCCCATGCTGTTATATGCTCCTCCATCCAAGATTATCTTGAGATCCTTGGCCACAAGTGTGCCGTCTTTCTTAAATCCCACCTTGGAGATTAACTTCATTGGATGTCTTCGTCGTCCGGCAATGAGTTCTTCCTCTCTGGTGAGTGTGAATTTCACAGGTCTTCCGGTTTTCTTTGCCATAAATGCGGCACAGAATTCCCAAGGCCTCAATTCCATTTTCCCGCCAAAGCCTCCTCCCACATATGGCTTGATCACACGAATGTCGTTTTCTCTCATTCCCAGGGTGGAAGCGAGCAGGCACTGAATGATGTAGGGGGTTTGAGTTGAAGTCCAGAGAGTTATCCTTCCGTCTAGATCGCACGCTGCCACACAGGAGCAGGGCTCCATATATGCATGGCTCACTGCATGGACCCTGAAAGTATCTTGCCTTACATAGTCTGCTTTCGCAAAGGCCTTTCTTATATCACCGTACTCTATCTTCCTTGTGACGCTGACGTTGTTTGGGCATTCGTCATGAAGGATGGGCGCGCCTTTTTTCATTGCCGACTCAATATCAAATACTGCAGGTAGCTCCTCATATTCCACCTGGATAAGATCTATGGCCTCCTGGGCAGTATCCGGATCAACGGCTGCCACAGCAGCCACTTCGTCGCCCACGAACCTTACCTTGTCCACGGCGAGAGGATATTCGTCCTGAGTAGCAGGGAAAAGCCTCCAATTTCCGTACTTGATTTTGGGTGTATCTTGGCCCGTAACAACGCACTTGACCCCCGGAAGAGCGAGGGCCTTGCTCACATCAATGTTCAAAATTCTCGCATGGGGTATAGGGCTGCGAAGAATCTTTCCGTACAACATTCCGGGCAGTTTGATGTCGTCCGTATAAATAGCAGTCCCTGTGGCCTTAGCCCTTGCGTCATTTCTTGGAATGTCCTTACCAATCAGGCTAAACTGACCCATATTATATACCTCGCATTAGTGTTTGTTGTTCACCGCTGACCCGTTCACCGAGAAGTAAGCATTCAGCTATCAGCAGTCAGCCACCCGCCTACTCGGCGAGGCAAAGCACGGCTACCTCAAGCATATATTCTGCCTATCGCCTCAAGCTTGCCTGCCATTGGGCAGGCGAAGCAGTCCTGGCTTCCTAATCCGTCCATCCCCCCAATTCGCAATCCCTCAATCCCCTAACAACTTCTCACGCCAGCTTCTGTGCTTCCTCAAGCGCCCTCCTGGTCAACACGGCAACCATCTGTCGTCTGTATTGAGCACTTGCACGCATATCAGAGATGGGTTTAGATTCCTTTGAGGCCAGCTTGCCTGCTTGTTCCAGCAACGCGGATGTGAGCTCTTTACCAGAGAGTAGCTTTTCCGTCTTTCTTGCGCGAATTGGAGTAGGAGCCACTGCTCCCAGGGCCACCCTGGCCTCTAGGCATATCTTACCATCCATTATGACCAAAGCTCCCACGCAAGCTGCGGATATGTCCACTTTGCTCCTGGGAGAAATATGTTGATAGGAAACTCCACAGTGAGAAGGTGGCCATGGTACAAAGA
>JALVSJ010000179.1 GCA_027024445.1 Desulfobacterales bacterium | reverse complement strand
TGCTGCTGGTGGGGGATCCAAAACAGGCAATATATGCATTTCGAGGCGCAGACATATTTGCGTATCTACGGGCCACATCCGAGGTTCAGAGAAAGTACACGCTAACGACCAACTGGCGTTCTCATCCCACGCTTATAGACGGGGTAAATGCCCTGTTTAAGGTGAAAGACAGGCCCTTCCTCTTTAAAGAGATTGACTACATCGATGCAAGGCCAGCCAACAAGAAAAAAATAGAGCCCCTCGTGATCCAAGGGAGCAGTCCCGCGCCACTACAGTTGTGGTATTTGAAAGAGGATCCCGAGAGGGAGAAAGGCAGCACGGTGACAAAAACCAGGGCAAGGGCGCTTCTTGCAGCGGCGGTGGCTGGCGAGATCTCGCGGCTTCTATGGCTCGGGCGGGAGAAGAGAGCATTTATTGGCCAGGAGACGGTAAAGGAAAAACATATAGCTGTGCTGGTGAGAACCAACGATGAGGCCATTATCATCCGGGATGCACTTCGGAGCTTTGGCATTCACAGTGCCCTGTACACGGGAGAGAACGTGTTTGACACGCGTCAAGCATGGGAGATGGAGCAGATAGCAGGGGCAGTTGCTTTTCCTGAGGATGCCTCTTTAATACGGGGGGCGCTCGCCACGGATGTCTTCGCCATGAATGCTGAGGGGATTGTTGGCCTTGACCAGGACAACCAGAAATGGGAGGAGGTGGTCCTAAGGTTCAGGGAATATCGCCAGGTCTGGGAGAGAAAGGGTTTCCTTCCCATGTTCCGTCGTCTCCTGGACAAGGAGAGGAGCTATGAGAAGCTACTGCAGTGGCCTGATGGGGAAAGAAAGATCGGCAATTTGTTACAGATCTCTGAGGTAATTCAGAGGGTATCTGATGAACAGGGCCTTGGTATACACGAGACTGTAGCATGGCTTTCAAGACAGCGGGACTCGGAAACCCCCAGGTCCCAGGAGCATCAGTTGCGTCTTGAAAGTGATGATGAAGCCGTAAAAGTGCTGACCATCCACAAGAGCAAGGGACTGGAGTTTCCAATCGTATTTTGCCCGTATGCATGGGGGGGCGCTGACACAAGAAAAAACGAAGTCAAGTTTCATCAGCCAGAGGAGGGACGATTTGTTTGTGACCTGGGATCGGAAGAAATTGACAAACACAGGGCCCTTGCTGCCAGGGAAGAACTGGCAGAGAATATAAGGCTTCTTTATGTGGCCGTCACCAGGGCCGAGAGTGCCTGCTATGTGGCGTGGGGAAACATTAACCAGACCGATACATCGGCATTTGCCTATCTCCTGTGCGGCCCCGAGCGCTTCTCCGATGAAGATGTGGTGAGGGAGACTTCAAGGCTCTATGGCCAAATGGGCCGGGAGGGGATTGAAAAAAGGCTAAAGGAACTGGAGCAGATAAGCAGGGGGGCGATTGAGATAAGCGCACCTCCAGCAGCCGGGAAAAGACTTGCGCCCCTTAAAACTGACACGGAGATACTCACTGCGAGACAATTCAAGGCACGTATTGCAGATGACTGGCGGGTGAGCAGCTTTTCATCTTTGATATCAGGCTACGAGCTGGCAGCGGATTTTCCTGACTATGATCAAATTTCTCCTGTGCCCGGGATGCCTGACCTGGAAGCCGAGCCAAAAGGGCCTGAAGAGACGCTTTCCATCTTTGATTTTCCAAAGGGGGCGGGGGCCGGCATCCTCATCCATAAGATCCTGGAAGAAGTGGATTTTTCCGGTGGGGAAAACGGGGCCTACAAGGACATTATTGAGAAGAGGCTTGTTGATTACGGCTTTGAAACCATCTGGATAAAGCCTCTATGCCAGATGGTGGAAAACTTAAGGGTTGCGAGGCTTGATCCCTCAGCCAGTGCCCCTCG